>CAZUZZ010000310.1:0-2491 GCA_964625055.1 uncultured Bacteroides sp.
CCTGATCATGAGCGAGATGGGCTATACCTCTTCCCAGGGGCAGGAGCTGCAGGCAGCCTCCTTTGTGTATGCCTACAAGGTCATTGAGGCGAATCGGTATGTGGACAGTATGCTTTTCTCCCGTGAGACGGATGCATCCTCTGAGGTGAATCAGGGACTGGCGCTTGGCATCTGTACGCTGGGAGGCGGACGGAAGTCCATCTATGATGCCTATAAATATGTGGATACTTCGGAAGCCGCTGCGCACACAGATTTTGCGCTTCGGGTGATCGGTATTTCAAACTGGAATGAGGTGATCAGAAATCACTGACAGATATGTCAGAATAATTGCGAGATCAGATACTGATAGATACTTTGGCTTTTCTGCTGCCAGTTGGCGCAGATGGCGGCGGCGGTATCTTCATTGGGGACGGACAGGGTGATATTCACCATGGTCACGTCCTTTTCTTTTACCACAAGATGCGCCTCGTATTCACCGGAGGTGGACTTGTAGTAGTCCGCCTGGACAGCGGATTCGCTGCGCATCTCCATCTCATGAACGGCAAAGAAGGAGGCGATATCCTCCTTGATGGAATCGCTGATACGGCCGCCGAAGTAGGACAGGGTATTCCTGCCCTCGTCGGTGATCTCCAGATAGGTACGGTTACGTCTGGAAGCCGCACGGATCAGGTCGGCGTCGATCAGTTCTGCGATCACCTGTTGGAGTGTCAGAAAATTGGTATAATCATGCCCCAGGATAAAGTCGCCTATCTGCGCCTTGGTCAGGGGAAAGGTGACGCGGTCCAGCATATAGAGTGTGATTAACTTGTAGAGTGTCAGGGGATCCTGTGTCATAGTAACCTCTTTATTTGTACATTTATTACATTTAAATATGTGACTTGACGGCTTCCGCCACCACATCTGCGACCCGGGGATCAAATGCCTCGGGCATGATATTGTCCTCGTTTAACTGTTCCTCGGGAACAAGCCCTGCGATGGCCTGTGCGGCTGCCAGTTTCATCTCCTCCGTGATCTGCCCGGCGCGTCCCTCCAGGGCGCCCTTGAAGATACCGGGAAAGGCTACCACGTTATTGACCTGATTGGGGAAATCGGAACGGCCTGTGCCAACCACCCGTGCACCGGCGGCTTTCGCTACATCGGGCATGATCTCTGGAACAGGATTGGCCATGGCGAAGAGGATGGAATCCCGGTTCATGGATGCTACCATAGCAGGTGTTACGATATTGGGGGCGGAGACGCCCACGAAGATATCGGCGCCTTTTAAGGCGTCCGCCAGGGTGCCGCTTTCATTGTGCAGGTTTGTCACCTTCGTCATTTCCCGCTGCATCCAGTTGAGCCCCTCTGTATCTTTGCCGATGATGCCTACCTTGTCGCACATGATAACGTTGGGGAAACCATAAGTCAAAAGAAGCTTGGTGATGGCCACGCCCGCACTGCCTGCGCCGTTTACGACCACCTTGCAGTTCTCCTTTTGCTTTCCTACGACCTTTAAGCCGTTGATGATACCGGCAAGCACCACGATGGCGGTGCCGTGCTGATCATCGTGAAAGACGGGAATATCCAGAATCTTTTTCAGACGTTCCTCGATCTCGAAGCAACGGGGAGCGCTGATATCTTCCAGATTGATACCGCCGAAGCCGGGTGCCAGATAGGTCACAGCCTTGATGATCTCCTCGGTGTCCTGCGTGTCCAGACAGATGGGCACAGCGTTGACGCCGCCGAATTCCTTAAACAATACCGCCTTGCCTTCCATGACGGGCATGGCTGCGTGAGGACCGATATTGCCAAGGCCCAGAACAGCGCTGCCGTCCGATACGACGGCTACGGTGTTGGATTTCCATGTATAGGTGTAGGCCGCTTCTTTGTTCTCTGCGATGACCTTACAGGGTTCCGCCACGCCGGGCGTGTAGGCGAGGGAGAGATCCTCGCGGGTTTTGACGGGTGTTTTGGAGACCGTCTCCAGCTTCCCCTGCCATTCTTCGTGTAATTTAAGAGCTTTCTCGTTGGTTGACATAATAACTCCTCGTTTCTTCATTGTAATTTGTCTGCGATTATTATATTATACAGCTTTCTTTTTGCAGAAAAAAGGACTTTCTATTTTGGAAAAGATAGTGTATAATGTACAAATATAAACACAAAGATCTTATTCTGAGTCGTATCAGGCGCGAAATCCCTAGACGAAAGAGCATTATGGATTACAGTATAAATAACGATTGATATGTATTGAGTTGTGGATATAGATAACAGAACACAGGAGGATTTTATGAGAGAAAAGTATGAATCACTGGCTTTGGCTGATCTGAAAGAGATTGCGAAGGCGAGAGGGATCAAGGGCACCTCAACCATGAAAAAGGCGCAGATCGTGGAGGTGATGCTCCAGGAAGATGAAAAGGACAAGGCGGCAGGCAAAGAGGTGGCGGTTAAGTCTGTGGTCCCGGCGAATGTGCCTGCAAGGAAAACGGAGCAGCCTGAGGAAGAAAAGTTCCCCGCA
>CAZUZZ010000311.1:0-2484 GCA_964625055.1 uncultured Bacteroides sp.
CGGCAAGGTTCTCTCCCGTGACGCTGAAGAAATGGTACTGGCTGTACACAAACGGTGGCTTAGAGGCCCTGCTCCCCAAGGCGCGCAGTGACCAGGGGCAGCCAAGGACACTCTCAGCGGATGTCTGTGCGCAGATAAATGCCTACAAAAAACATTTCCCTCATATCACAGGGAAGAAGATCCATGAATTATTGGTTAAAGAAGGGTATCTGAAAAAGACGGACGCCTCCCTGGATTCGGTCTACCGCTATTTAAAGGCGCAAGGGCTCAAGCCAGGCGGCATGCCCGCAAAAGAGTGTCTCTCTTTCGAATTCGAACATGCCAATGACTGCTGGCAGGCGGATACCACTTTTGGTCCTACTATCCTTTATGAAGGGAAACACAGGCAGACCTATCTGATCGTGTTCATTGATGACGCGAGCCGCCTGATCGTGCACGGTGAGTTTTTCTTTGAGGATAATGCGCTGAACATGCAGAAAACATTTCAGAAAGCCATTCTCAAGTTCGGGGTACCCCGTCGGCTTTTCGTCGATAATGGCTGTAGTTATCGCAACAACCAGTTAGATTGGATTTGTGCGGAACTTGGGATCGTAAAAATCCATGCAAAACCGTATCATCCACAGGGGAAGGCAAAATGTGAGAGAAGTCACCGGACAGAAAAAGACCGGTGGATGAACTGCACGGACTGGAATACCTTCAAAAGCCTCGAGGACGTGAATGACAGCTACCACCATTTCCTGGATACGGAGTACAACAACACTGTACATTCCTCCATCGGGATGGCACCAAGAGAACGTTATCTAAAAGATTTTGACACCTTGCGGTTTGTGGAAAAATCCGTAGTAGAGGAAAGCTTTTTGCACCGTATCACACGGAAAGTGACTCCTACAGCCACCGTGTCCCTGTTTCGTGTCTCCTACGAAGTACCCCAGCACTACATCGGCCGTACTATCCACCTGCGTTACCGGCCGGAAGATATGTCAGAAATCTATATATACGAAGGAGAAGGCGGTAAACGGCTCCATACGGTAAAACCGGTAAGGAAACTGGACAACGCAAAGAGGAAACGCCGTGCAAATATCAGTTATGGTGAAATGGACGGAGGTGGCGCGGATGTATAGGGCATACTGGGGAATGGAATTCAACCCATTTGACAAGGAGCTCCCTGGGAAACAGCTTTACAGAAACCAAGATTTTCATGAGATGACAAAGCGTTTAGAGTATCTGAAAAATGTGAAGGGCATAGGTTTGTTTACCGGCCTTGCGGGAACAGGGAAAACGGCTTGCTGCAGGGCATTTGTAAACAATTTAAACCCAAGCCTTTACAAGGTAGTTTACCTTCCCATGACTACGATTTCCACCAGTGAATTCTACCGTGACCTGGCAAAAGGCTTAGGGCTGGAGGCGTGTTACCGCAAAATCGACAACTTCCGGAACATACAAGAGCGGATAAGGAATCTCTACCGGGAGCAGAAAACAACCCTGACAGTCCTGATTGATGAGGCACAGTACTTAGGCCGGGCAATTTTAGCGGATTTAAAAATCCTAATGAATTTCGAAATGGATTCCAAAAACTATGCGGTCCTTGTGCTTTCGGGACAGCCGACGCTGAACAGTACCCTCTCCATGCAGGTTCATGAAGCCCTGCGTCAAAGAATTGTGATCAACTATAACATGCAGGGGCTTAGTGCACAGGAAGTAGTGGATTACGCAAAAGACCGGATGAGGATATGCGGCGTCAGCCGGGAAGTGTTTGAACCAGCAGCACTGGAGGCGGCATCAGGATACTGTTCGGGCAGTATCCGCGTACTGAACACCCTCCTGCACCGGGCGTTGATCATCGGATGCGAACAGAAACGGGATACGGTAGGGACAGAAGTGGTAATGGATGCGGCGAATGAGATTGATCTTTTATAGAACGGATGGAGGATAGATATGGAATTTTATTGTGAAAATCCGGAGGCAAAGAATGCCAGGGACCAGATATGGAAAGGGTGTGTGAAACAGATTTGGCGCCATGGGGATCATGTGGAGGCGGACATATCAGGAAAAGGTAGCGCCATGCATGTCATCATCGGCTCTTATGAATACGGGAGATATGTGTGTATCCCGGATTGGGGGATAGGAAGTGCTTTAGCAGGACTGGACGACAGCTTTTGGAATCAGGAACAGCTAGAGAGGCGGATGAGTAAAGTGGACGCAATCACCTTGTCAGAGGCATTAAAAGCGATCTCAAAAGAATTGGAGGATATGGGTTAGCCCATGTCCTCTCATTTTCTATCTATGAGAGGCAGTCTCCTGTGAGTATCCGAAACTGCAAGAGATGGTGCTGCCAGTTTGAAAACGGCGACAGTATTCAGCAGGTTAGAAAAATATCCAGTGATAACAATCTGCGTTCAGATGGTGATGTGAAAGCGCAAATCAATAACTTCACAAGCCCCGTTATGTTAGTGGAGGAAATAAATAAAAGCTATAGGTACAGAC
>CAZUZZ010000312.1:0-2474 GCA_964625055.1 uncultured Bacteroides sp.
GACAGCAGTAGAGAGAGGCGCAGCGCTTTCGCGTGCCCTGCCGTGGTGATCGCTATGATGTTTTCAAGAGTGAAGGCTCCCGTCTTGTCGGTCAGTCCGTAATAAAAGATCATACCCAGAGGGATGATGATAAAGATGGCGGACCAGACCAGATAAGGCGCAGAGAGCCATTTGTTTTTCTCAGATGTCAATTGCAACCGCCTCCTCGTCTTCAGATTCCGGCTTATTCATGATCTGGATATTGAAGGGATCCACTTTGATTCCTACTTCTTTTCCCACAGGGGAGAGGGTGGTAGATTGGACAAGCCATTCAAAACCGCCCGCCTGCACCTCCATTTCATAGTGAACGCCTTTAAAGATCAGATGGGTCACAACACCCTGTATGATGCCCTCTGCAGGTTCCACCAGAATCACATCCTCCGGGCGGATTACCACGTCCACCGGTTTGTTATTGCCAAATCCGGTATCCACACAGGCGAAGCGGGTCCCCAGAATATCGACCAGCTTGTCTTCGATCATAGTGGCGGGGATGATGTTACTGTCCCCGATAAAGTCAGCTACGAAAGCATTCTCGGGTTCGTTGTAGATGGACTCAGGCGAACCGATCTGCTGGATGTAGCCCTGATTCATGACCACAATGGTGTCGGACATGGTGAGGGCTTCCTCCTGATCGTGGGTGACGTAAACGAAGGTGATGCCAAGCTCGTTTTTCATACGGATCAGCTCATATTGCATCTCCTGACGCAATTTTAAGTCGAGCGCGCCAAGAGGCTCATCCAAAAGAAGTACCTTGGGCTCGTTGACGATGGCGCGGGCAATGGCGATACGCTGCTGCTGACCGCCGCTTAAGGAGTCGGGCATACGGTTTTCATAGCCGTCCAGATTAACCAGTTTGAGCGCATAGCGGATCTTGTCGTCTATGTAGCTTTTGGATTTCTTTTTGATTTTCAATCCAAAGGCAATGTTCTCGGCAATGGTCATATGAGTGAAGAGTGCATACTTCTGGAAGACAGTGTTTAACTGTCTTTTGTTGGGCGGCACATGGGTGATATCCTGTCCGTCAAAGATCACGCTTCCTTTGTCCGGATTTGCAAAGCCGCCTAAGATGCGCAGGGTCGTGGTCTTACCGCAGCCGCTGGGCCCCAAAAGCGTGACAAATTCATTTTCATGTATGCTTAAATTTAATTCGTCCAAAACCATCTGTCCGTCAAAGGATTTGGAGATATCGATCAGTTGAATCAGTTCTTTTGCCATGGAAGTAATCCCTCCGAATCATATTTATCTTATCCACAGTGGAAGCTCGAAAAATCTATGCGCCGGCACTGCTCAGTGTTAAAAGTTAGGCGGGGTGCTGATCCACAAAAAGACAGCACCGCTTTTGGTTCCTGCTTTGATATAGTGTTCGGAATCCGGGCGGTAGTAGAAGGCGTCCCCCTTTTTGGCCCGGATGCTTCGGTTGCCGATGATGACAGTTATGGAACCGGAGAGCACATAGCCAAACTCTTCCCCCTCATGGGGCTGGTCGGGATAGGTGGAGCCGCCGGCTTCCAGCGTGACGCGGATCGGTTCCATCATATTCTTCTGGGCGTTGGGAATGATCCACTCGATCTTGTTGCGAAGTTCGACGTCCACCTTTTCAAAAAAATCGTCCGGACGAAAGACGATCTGTTCGTCTCCCGCGTCGTTAAAGAAATCTTTGAGGCTTGTGCCCAAGCACTGCAGGATATCGATCAGTGTGGCGATGGAGGGTGAGGTCAGGTCGTTCTCCACCTGGCTGATAAACCCTTTGGAGAGTTCGCAGCGGTCTGCCAGCTCCTCTTGGGTCAGCCCCTTCTTATTGCGGAGCTCCTTTATCTTATTGCCGATGTCAGTTTTACCGGAATTGCCGTCCATAGTATCCCCCGTTTTATCTTTGTTCCATTCTTTATGCTTTCGCTGTTTCTCAATATATTAAACTAAAAGTTTACCAAAACTAAACTTACATATTGAATCTCATTATACAAGAAACTTTCTGTATGTCAATGGGAATTTAAAATATTTTTAGCAATTCTATGTCCATTACATTTTATAATATCGCAACCGGACCGCCGATCACTTCCCGTTCCACATACAGTATGAGGTCAGGTCTTGCCTGCATACTCCATTTCACTAAAGTCAGCCGTCCGCGTTCCACCTCAATACAAGTAATGCAGCTGGGATGCACGCAGCTTCCCGTGTTATAGTAATAGGAAATTCCTTCGGGCATGACCGGACGGTGGGTGTGTCCGGTAATCAGAATGTGATGATTTTCCTCTGCAAAACGGCGCAGCTTTTCCTCACATTTTTCTTTTACTTTATAATTTTTTGCCGCGCTTGTAGGGTCTAAGAAGCCGAGACTTTCAAGTGGATTCCAGAAATACCGCACCAGAAAACGGGCCACACGCCAGAAGGTGGAATTGAGCAGACTGGCTTGATGTCCGTGGGTCAGATACAGG
>CAZUZZ010000313.1:0-2457 GCA_964625055.1 uncultured Bacteroides sp.
TGCAACGCAATTCTTTGGTCGCAGGATGCTGATCCTGCGACGATTATATCATATTATTTTCCGGTTTTTAATGATTTATTGTTGTTTATTAATATTGACTACAAAAGACGCTTCATGTATGCTTAAACTATATGGTTACTGCCTGAAATGGCAGTTTTACAGTTATTTGGTATTCTTAGGCTTAAAATGGGAAAAAATAAAACGACTGGTGATGAAAATGGCGACAGAAGACAAGAGCGAGCTGATCATTGATGACGGCAGAATAGAATCCATTGAAGAATTTCAGACTCCGGAGCAGCTCTATGAGGAGCTGATTCTTCGTGTGCGCAAATATCACCCTTCTGCAGATATCAGTCTGATCGAGAACGCTTATCAGGTCGCTTCACAGGCTCATAAGGGGCAGGTGCGTAAATCCGGGGAACCTTATATCATCCATCCCCTGTGCGTCTCAATCGTTCTGGCAGATCTGGAGCTTGATAAAGAGACCATCGTTGCAGGACTTTTACACGACGTGGTGGAAGATACCATCATGACGGATGAGGAGATCAGTGAGCAGTTTGGGAAGGACGTAGCTCTTCTGGTGGACGGGGTCACCAAACTGGATAAGCTGAATTTTCACGGTGAACATGGAAATTATGACAAGGATACGGAGAAGCTGGAACGGCAGGCGGAAAATCTGCGCAAGATGTTCTTAGCTATGGCGAGGGACATCCGCGTCATTCTGATCAAGCTGGCGGACCGCCTTCACAATATGCGGACCCTGCAGCATATGCGGCCCGAGAAGCAGCAGGAGATCGCCAGAGAGACGCTGGACATTTATTCACCCATTGCCCAGAGACTGGGCATATCCAAAATAAAAGTAGAATTAGATGATCTTTCTTTAAAATATCTGGAGCCCGAAGCGTATTATGATCTGGTGGATAAAATCGCGATCAGAAAGAGCGTGCGGGAGCGTTATATTCAAAACATCGTAGATGAAGTGAGTGTGCATATCAAAAATGCGGGCATCAAAGCAGAGATAGACGGCCGTATCAAACATTTTTTCAGCATTTATAAAAAAATGAAAAATCAGAATAAGTCCATCGACCAGATCTATGATCTGTTTGCGGTGCGTATCATAGTGGATTCGGTGAAAGACTGTTATGCGGCTCTGGGGGTGATCCATGAGATGTATAAGCCCATTCCGGGCCGTTTCAAGGATTATATCGCCATGCCCAAGTCGAATATGTACCAGTCACTGCACACCACGCTGATCGGCACCAGCGGGCAGCCCTTCGAGATCCAGATCCGCACCTACGAGATGCATAAGGCGGCGGAGTACGGTATCGCGGCCCATTGGAAATACAAAGAGGCCTCCGACGGCAAGAAGGTGGAGACGCAGGAGGAGGAAAAGCTGGTATGGCTGCGGCAGATTCTGGAGTGGCAGCAGGACTTGTCGGATAACAAGGAATTTTTGAATCTTTTAAAGGACGATCTGAATCTTTTTGCGGACAATGTGTATTGTTTTACCCCCACGGGAGATGTGAAGAGTCTGCCGGCGGGTTCTACGCCCATTGATTTCGCCTACAGCGTGCACAGCGCGGTGGGCAATAAGATGATCGGCGCAAGAGTGAACGGCAAGCTTGTGACCATCGATTATGAGATCCAAAACGGAGATCGGGTGGAGATCATGACCTCCCAGAACTCCAAGGGTCCAAGCCGCGACTGGCTGAATGTGGTCAAGAGCACCCAGGCGAAAAATAAGATCAATCAGTGGTTTAAGAACGAACTGAAAGAGGATAACATCGTAAAGGGACGGGAGCTGATCCATGCTTACTGCAAGGCAAAATCGATCAATGCCGCCGATGTTTTGACGCAGCAGTATGAAGAGGCTGTCATAAAGAAATACGGCTTTCAGAATTGGGAGTCCGTGCTGGCGGCGGTGGGACACGGCGCTCTCAAGGAAGGGCAGATCGTCAACCGTATGCAGGAGCTCTATGAGAAGGATCATAAGCAGGAGATGACCGACGCCGAGGTGATGGCGGAGATCGAGGAGAGCGTCCGCGTCAACCGGACGAAACCCGGAAAGAGCAGCAGTGCCATTGTGGTGAAGGGAATCCACGATGTGGCGGTCCGCTTTTCCAAGTGCTGCAGCCCGGTGCCCGGAGATGAGATCGTGGGATTTGTCACCAGAGGAAGAGGGATTTCCATTCATCGAACGGATTGTGTCAATCTGATGAATCTGCCGGAGATAGACAGAAACCGACTGATCGATGCGGAATGGCAGCAGGCAGCGGGAGCGGAGACCGACGAGAAATATCTGGTGGAGATCAATATCTATGCCAATAACCGAAACGGTCTGCTGGCGGATGTGTCCAGAGCGCTGACTGAGAAAGAGATTGATATTCTTGCTCTGACTACACGGGTGAGCAAACAGGGAACGGCGACCTTTATGGTCAGCTTCGAGATACGCAGCAG
>CAZUZZ010000314.1:0-2440 GCA_964625055.1 uncultured Bacteroides sp.
TACCACAAGAACACCTCTGCAAGAAAGGTGTCCCGCATGACTCTTGCCGTAAACAAGATGGCATAAGAGAATACGGCAATATCATATGAGCATTGTAAAAGGCGAGTGCGTTTGCACCCGCCTTTTTTATGCGAAGCATCTCGAATCTGCATATAATCACCGGCTCCGTCCGCCGCCACCGTGATGGCCTCCTCCTCCGCCGCCGTGACTTCGGCCGCCACCGCCACCGCTGCCGCCGCTGCTCGTCTGAATCTTACGGCTGGTCACGGACTTTCTCAGAAACCGGTCCTGAGACACCCGGAATGCCGGTTCCCGGCCTGCCACATAAGTGTTCGCCGTGGTGGTCTTTTTGCCCTCTCTGGAACGCCAGTTACAGCATATAAATATAACAGATGCTATTAATCCTATCAGCCAGGGAATATAACCCGGTACAGAAAAGTGAAACACCCGAAATCCCATCATATCATGATAGAAAGTATTGACGTAAGCCTTGTATGCGCGGTAGGGATCCTTCTTCACATACCGATATACATTGCCCAGAAGAATATCTACATCCTCCGTATAGTAGGCATCATAGGCCCGCCCGGTGGTGCTTAAATAAGTATGTATCTGACCGTCATCTTCTCTGGACCAGTTGTCCACCAGGATCGCGCCGTCCCCGTCGGGCTTGTTATAACCAAATCCGTTATTCTCCCAATACTGCTCCGCAAACACCCGTACATACTCCGATGAGCGCACACCCGGCTCTATGGCGCGGGCATACTCCTTAAGGGGCTCATTCAAGGTGACAAGCACAATGTCGCAGCCTGTCTGCTTTTCTCTTTTGGCAATCAGCCGGCGCAGCTTCTCCTCCTCCTTGTCCGACAGCACCCCGGCACCGTCAAAGACCCTTTCCGCCGTCGCACACTCGGTATTCGTTCTCTGATAGTCCGCCGCTCTCGCCAGCCCCCAGTGCCCCACATAGAGCAGGGCGGTCAGAACCGCCATCGCCGCCAATATGATATAGATCCATCTAAAATAGCGAAAATATTCTCTCATGAATCCGCCTCCCGTCATAACAATTCCAGCACATGGAGCGCCATATAACAGATCGCCGTCACCATCGCAAACACCGAGGCCCCATAACCGATCACCTTGGCTTTGGATACCGGTGTCACTCCGATCACCTTCCCTGTCTGACCGTTCACATGGTATCGATAAACCTGATTCCGATACCGGTAATCATACTGCCACACAGGCATCAGGGCATAGCACGACTTCTTTCCCCGCAGATCCAGATTTTTATGGTAGGGACGTACCGTAGTATAGCCGGAGATCGACCCCTGCAGAAGCTGCTCCGAGGCTGCTCTCGCCTTTTCTCTGGCTCTTCCCGAAAGCTCTCCCGCCCCCTGATTATAGACCTCTCCCAGAAATCCTGACATATATTTCGGTGCAAAATCAATCAGCGCACGATAATCGTAGGGTTCCATCAGATCCATGCATCCGTCCTCCATGGCATAGGAGGCGTCCACCGGAATCCGGGCAAAATCCACGTCCATCCTGCGGATCACCTCAAAATAGGAGGTCTCCGTATACTCCGTATCACCGCTTCTCCAGGTGCGGACTTTAGTACCCACCCCGGCAAAATCGTAATCCGCGTCAAAATCATAGAGCCAGAAGGGCACATAGACACCCTCCATCTTTTCCAGGCTTTTGGTTGACATAAAATCAGAAGGAGCAAAGATCCGTCGGGAAAACTCCTTTTCCATGGCCGCCACAGCCGCCTGCCTGCCCACATAAAAAGGGAGCAGAAGCTGCGGCTCATAGCCGCCCTCCACCCGCTCATTTAAGATCAGATAGCTGCCGCAGTGCTCACACTTCCACGCCGAGGCATACTCCGATATCCGAAGCGGCGCTCCACAGTTCGCACATTGAACCATAGAGTTATCGTCGAACCGCTCCTCGCTGTCCGTGCTCTCGCAGTGAGGACAGTACATTTTCCCCTTTTCCGGCGCGTACACCGCATTGCCACCGCAGTTTTTACACTGAAATATCATGTTTTCCTCCCGCGGAAATACCGCAATCCGCACATTCCCACAAAGATAACGGCCACCGTCACACACAGAAGTCCCGCCAGGGCACTGTTACTAAAAATCATCCCAAAAGCTTCCCGGAGGCTTGCCACACCGAAGAAGGTAAAGATCACAAAGGAAAGATTGTTCAAAAGCCCTGTGGGCATCCTGCTCTTCAAAAAAAGCCCCGCCAGCAGACCGATCAGATCTGCCAGGATCAGTCCCAGCGTACAGCCCATGAATACATAACACGCATTACGAATGTTTCCACCCGCATAAGCCGCTGCCAGTGTGATCCCGGAAAGCTGTGTCTTATCACCCAATTCTCCCAGAAAGAAGGATAAAAAGATGGCAGCTATCGGACCGAAGCCGTGCCGGAACTCCTTCTC
>CAZUZZ010000315.1:0-2417 GCA_964625055.1 uncultured Bacteroides sp.
GGCATCTTTATTCAGTTTTCGCCTGTCTGCTGCTGTCATCAAATCACTGTTCCTCCCGTCTTACTACTGCGCCTCTTCTGCGTTCTCATCCGCTTCGCCTTCTGCACCATCCTCCAGATCAGGAAGGCCGCCCTCGCTGCGGATCACTCTGGTGCCGAATATATTGTCCGTGCCGAGAAGCACGCCGCCAAAATCAGGCTGCTCATACTCTTTGCCCTCCTGGTCCGGCACGCAGAACATATTCACTGTAGTGGAACCCTTTAAAAGCCCCGTCTGCTCATCAAAGACCACCGTCAGGTTATCGATGACCATGCGGTCCGTCTGCATACAGATATGCTTGACGCTCCGCTTCAGCCCATCGTAGGATGCCTCGTAGTTAATCGTGGTCTTGCGGTTCATCAGACGAAACGGATTCACGCCGGCCGCACCCTGCGTATCTCCTGTATCCAGTGTGGGGGCATCCTGTGTCCCCGTATCGTCCTCGATTTCTTCTACCTCTTCGATCTCGTATGTAGCGTCAGGCATTTCCTGCTGCATCTCCTCCACCATAGGCACCTCAAGCAGAGCGTCTATGGTGACAGACTCCACCTCCATGGGGGAGATCAGCTCCTGATTGATCGCCAGAAGAACTGCGTTCTCCTCCCGCACATCCACCGGGAAGAGCTGATAGATCTCCTCCATCTCCTTGCGCATCTGCGCCGTCTGGCTCTCATAGCTGTCCCTGTTTTCCGACTTCTGTTGCAGATCTGCGATCCGTGCCTGCAGCTGCTGGTTCTCCTCCTTCAGCTTATCCGACTTCTCCATCGTCGGCTGAAAAACCAGAAAATAGGAGCAGACAGCGGCAAGAATTCCTATAAATGCAACTAACAACAATACATCTCTTTTAGATACCTTCATCTCGCGCGCCTCCTATTCTGCCATATCAGCCGCAGCCGTCTCGTCAGTTTCCGCCTCTTCCGGCTCGTATCCCACATCCTGATACGCCGCCGTCACCGTAAAGTTGACCACGCGCTCGCCGCTCTCCTCATTCTCTTCCTCCACAAGGGAAGTCACCGTCACCATCTCCGGAACCAGTGAGTGGAAGGTACGCATCTGCTCCACCGCCGCACCCACATCGTCCTTTGTCTGCACTCTCATATTAATGGCGACCTCGTAGGAGTCGCTGGAAAACGAGATCACATTTACATTGGCGGGCAGCTTATCTTCCAGCTCGCCCAGAAATTCTTCCAGTTCCTCATTTCGGCTCTCTGTCGCATCGTACATAGCTTCCACCATATAATGCTGTGCCTGCACCTCGACATATTCATTGTAGATCGGGATAATATCCTCCAGACTGCCCGCCTCCGCTTTCAGCTCCATGTTTGTCTTCGTCAGCTTCGCATAGGTGAGCGTGGAAAAAGCCGCAAGCCCGGCCGCCGCCACAAGGCCGACGCCGCACACACTGTATGCGATCGGCGCCCAGTTCATCCCCTTTGCGCCGCCTTCCTTCTTCTCTTTCTCCTTACCGCGCTTTGCCGTCTCCTGCTTAAAGCCCAGAGGCGCAACCGCCGCGCCCACACAGGCGATATACTCACTGAAGCACTCATTCTTAAAGTTGCGCATCAGGTTCCAGCCCGCCGCCTCTTTCAAGACCGATACAGGCATATTGACTTCACTGGAAAGCAGTTCATCCAGACCTTTAAAGTCCGCGCCGAGACCCGTGATCAGGATCCTCTCGATCGCCTCGCCCTGTCCCCTGGAAGCATAGTAATCGATAACTCTGGAGATACCGTTTATCAGCGGCATAACGGCATCCCGCACATCCTCCATCGCCTTATCCTTGGCGGATTTTGCGGAAGCCCCTGCACTCTCTGAGTTCTCCTCCCGGGCAATACAATCATTGCGCTGCAGGACACGGATTGCCTGTTCCACAGAGGAAACCTCACCCCAGCAGAGCGTGTTCATCACTGACTCCATAACCTCGTCCACGCCATAGGAAACGCTTCTGCTAAAGGTCAGCACGGAATTTTCCACCGCCATCACCAGGGAAGCCCGCTCGTCTATCATAACGATCATGTGCTTACCCTTCGCACACTCGTCCTTTACTACCTGAAAAATACTGTTGCTGGCGTAGTCGATCGCCGCCACCTCCAGCTTCAACTCCTTTGCCAGATCGTAATACCCCGACAAAAGAGCCGTGGGCACCGCCATCACGAGCAGCTTATACTGCTGGGAACCCTTCTGATCCCCGATCGTTCCCAGAATGGTATGGGCCAGCTGATACTGACTTAAATCCACCGGAAAATAGTCCGTGGCATTGGCATTGACCACATCCGCGATCCTGTTCTCCTTTACGAAGGGGATCGTAACCTCACGGCTGGCAATCCTCGAGGAGGTGATCGTAAACACCACCTGCTTGGCCTTTACATGGTTCACGG
>CAZUZZ010000316.1:0-2118 GCA_964625055.1 uncultured Bacteroides sp.
GAAGACAGGGAACAGGAGCTTGCCGTGGACGGTGTCTTTATTGCCGTGGGGATGCACCCCAATACAGAGGTCTTCCGTGAAACGGTGAGATGTGACGAGAGAGGATATCTGATCGCCGGTGAGGATTGTACTACCAATGTGCCGGGGATTTTTGCGGCGGGAGATATCCGGACGAAGGACCTGCGCCAGATCGTGACGGCGGTGTCTGACGGTGCCTGTGCGGTGGATTCTGTGGAGCGGTATTTGGATGCAAAATAGAATCATTACGAAAATGTTACAAACAGATTTTTCACAAAAATTTGCATGACTTGACATAACTTTTTTTGCTTTCAGTGACGAAGAATCCGACTTTTTGTGGAAAAGACACAATAACTTGCGTTTGAATGTGTGTTTTGATGGTAGATGCTGTGGTTGACAAAACGTAAATGCGATGCTATATTATAGCCAGATGTAACAAAATGTAACAATTCTGTAACAAATGAGGTGTTTTTATGAAGAAAAACAATCTTAAATGGACAGCTTGTGCACTGGCAGCAATCATGGGATTTACCGGTACGGGTATAGAGGCGCAGGCCACGGGTAACGTGGGAAGCGTTCTGCCGTCGGCCGGCATAGAATTTTCTCTGCAGGATGAGGAGAAGTCCACTTCTCTGTCTTCTATCAAAGAGGAGTCGGATAAGGAAGCGGCGGAGCAGGGAGAGGATACGGAAGAGACGGCGGACGGCATCAGCGTCGGCAGCGCTCAGCTTGGCGGATACTCTGATCTCGCAAGCACTTCCGCTACGCTCAGTAAATCATCGATAAAGATTGAAGATACTGTGGTGGTCAGCGAGGGATACACCAGAGATTTAAGAGAAGCCGCAGGCAGCGGCCTGTCTGAAGAGGAGGAGGGCTTTAAGAATCTGGTCATCGCCAAGGTGAATGACTATGTGAATGTACGAAGCATCCCCAGCGAGGAAGGCGAGATCGTCGGTAAGCTCTACAATAAATCCGTGGGCAGCTTTATCGAGGAGGAGGACGGCTGGTATAAGATCAGTTCCGGCTCCGTGGAAGGCTATGTCAAGGGTGAGTTCTGTGTGACCGGTGACGACGCCGTAGATTATGCGAAGGAAGTGGGAACCCGTATTGCAACCGTTACGACTACGACTTTGAAGGTGCGTGAGCAGCCCGGTCTGGAGGAGACGGTTCTGGGTCTGGTGCCCATCGAGGACGAACTGATCGTCACGGAGGAGCTGGACGGCTGGGTTAAGGTAAATATCGAGGAAGGTGACGGCTATGTTTCTACGGATTATGTCACACTTTCCACAGAGTTTGTAAAAGCGGAATCTATCGCAGAGGAGAAAGCGAGACTGGCTAAGGAAGAAGAGGCCAGAAAGGCAGCTCAGGCCGCGGCGAAGAAAAAGGCGGAGGAGAATAAGTCTTCCGGCAGCAAGAGCGAGTCGTCGGGCGGCAAGACCTATGCGAACCCCACAGGCAGTTCCGGCGCCGATGTGGTACAGTTTGCGAAGCAGTTTGTGGGCAATCCCTATGTGTACGGCGGCACCAGCCTGACGAATGGTGCGGACTGTTCCGGGTTTGTCATGAGTGTATATAAGAACTTTGGCGTGAGCCTGCCTCATTCCTCAGCAGCAGACAGGAGTGTGGGAGCAGCTGTAAACGGTCTTGAGAATGCACAGCCCGGTGATATCATCTGTTACTCGGGTCATGTGGGTATCTACGCAGGCGACGGACAGATCGTGCACGCATCCACATCCAGAACGGGTATTATCGTATCCAGTGCGACATACCGTTCCATTCTCTCCATCCGGAGAATTTTGTAAGAAACTGTATAAAAATAATCATAAGTGAGAGACGGTCTGTTTGAGGCCGTCTCTTATTTATGCTATAGAAACTTGCGACAGTGTAAATCATTTAAGGAGAATGCGAAGCATTCTCTGAATCGTCGCTGCCGAGCGACGATTGCTTGTGGATAAAAATGCGCGAAAAAACACATTTATGCACCGATTTATCCACAGTTTCCACAGTTTTTTGACCGAGTCGGTTATATGGTTCGGGAAGACAGCCAATTGTTGCAAACAAAGCGGCAGATATGCTATACTGATACCAAGGCAACACTAT
>CAZUZZ010000316.1:2138-2409 GCA_964625055.1 uncultured Bacteroides sp.
GAGGTAACACCGGGTTTACGCGCAGCAGTGGAGGATAAGATCGGTAAGCTGGAGAAGTTCTTTACCGAGGAGACAGAAGTACATGTTACGCTCAGTGTGGAGAAGGATCGTCAGAAGATAGAGGTGACGATTCCTGTGAAGGGAAATATCATTCGTTCCGAGCAGGTCAGCAGTGATATGTATGTGTCTATCGATCTGGTGGAGGAGATCATCGAATGGGTGGGATTGTGTGCGTGCGAAGCACGGGGCAATCCGTGAATATCAGGGGCAA
>CAZUZZ010000317.1:0-2405 GCA_964625055.1 uncultured Bacteroides sp.
GGGGCGGCTGTTCGCCGATCGGTATGAAGAAACAGTTTCCTACGGTCATTGATGCATCAGTATCGGGACTTGAGCAGATCAGTGTCAGCGGCGGGAGGATCGGACTTTCTTTGCTGATGCTGCCGGAGGATTTGATAAGGATTACGAAAGCTGAATGTGCGGATGTGATACTGGAAGCTAATCCTCCTCGATGACATGAATTTCCAGATAATCAAAATCAATTTCTTCTATAAAATTGTCCTGGGTAAAACGGGCTTTGCTGTGGCGTTTAAAATCTGAGACGGTGGCTTCCAGCCAGATAGGTTTGCCCAGATCAAATTGCAGGCAGACCTCCTCCAAGGCGTCAAATACTTTGTGGGTGCGTGTCTCATCCCGGGCGTCCTCAATGACGGTATCTTTTAACATACGGTTATTCTTAAATTCTTTTGCCCATAGACGAAACATATTCAACCTCCCTATCTCCTTACACTATACAAATCTCCGGGGAAAAAGTAAATACTTCGTAATTCTTTCTTCAATATTTTACACTGTGGCATAATGATCTATGGTATACTGAGGCTATGAAAATCGTAGAGAAGATGAAAAAAAATAAGAGACTTCTCATCTACTCTGTCGTCTGGGGGATACCGGTGGCGGCCTCCTTTGTGATGGGACTCAGGCTGGTCATGCAGAGAATGGTGTTTGAAGGCGATGGTACTTTGGCCTTTCATGTGAAGAACCTGCTTCTCCTGCTGGTACAGATTCTATGCTTTTCTGTGCCTGCGGCGGGTTGTGCGGTATATGTATTGAGCAGGGGAGAGGATGGGCCGAAAGAGCAGGAGAAACAGACAGAGGAAACAAAGCCACAGGAAGAAGTGCAGGCGGAACGGAAGGTACGCCCGCGCTGGCAAGTATGGCTGTTTTATCTGGCAGTTATTTTTGTCTGCTGGCTGCCGGTCTTTCTGGCATATTATCCGTCAGTGTTTGCATACGATGCGGAGGGCCAGCTGTATCAGGTGATCGCCGGAGATTACAGCACACATCATCCTCTTTTGCATACTCTATTTCTGGGAGCCTTTTTTCGGCTGGGCGGCAGGATGGGTTCCTATTCCGCGGGCATGGCGGTTCACTCTGTGGTACAGATGCTGTTGATGGCGGGAGCCTTTGCGGGGGCGTTGACTTATCTCTATGAAAAGCGGACGGCGAGGTGGACGCGGATCCTGCTGCTTTTGTTTTATGCGTTTTTTCCGACCAATTCCGTTCTGGCTGTCAGCACCACGAAAGATGTGCTTTTTTCGGCGCTGGTACTGCTGTATACGGTTTGCTTTTACCGTCTTACCTGTGACCGGAATATGCAGGTGACCTGGAAGGAGCGGGCGGTCTGCATTCTTATAGGCGTCCTTATGCTGCTGTTTCGAAACAACGCAGTGTATGCCTTTGTAGTCAGTGTACCGATCCTGCTTTGGGGCATGGGAAGGATAAATAATGAACAAAATGGCCAAAAAGAAGACGGTATATGGGACGGAAGGACAGCTCGGAAAGAATATCTGTGCCTGTCTCTTGCGATTTTGGTATTGTTTGTGGTGAGTGCGGTTTCGCTGAAAGCCCTGACCCGTGCGCAGAGCGGCAGTCCCAGAGAAATGCTGAGTGTGCCCCTGCAGCAGATGGCGCGTGTCTGGGTACAGGAAGAGAATGGTGAGTTGCTGGAACCATCTCTGCGGCAGGAGATGGAGAAGTATATTTCTCCAGAGTGGGGCTTTTCAGTTTATGATCCTCATTTGGCGGATCCGGTGAAAAGCCGCGCCGTGATTCACGACGATCCCAAAGGACTGATCAAAACATGGATTCGGCTGGGTATGGAGTATCCCGGCATTTATGTGGATGCGTTTTTGGATAACAGTGTGGGTTTATGGTTTTTGCTGGATGATACCCACGCGAGAGTGTATGGAATCGGGACGGAGAGCGGTTTTGGGTATCTTTCCACAGACAACCGTACTATGCCGGCGGGCTGTGAGATCGTGGAGCACAGTTATCTTCCGGGACTGCGTGCCTTGATGGAAAAGATCGTATCGGACAATGAATATGAAAACTGGCCCGTGGTAAAATTCCTCTTTGCTCCGGCGCTTTACTGGTGGCTGCTGTATCTCTATGTGGTGATGGTTTTGTACAAGAGAAGATATCGGGAGGTACTGCCTGCGGTATTTCTGGTGGTATATTATCTGACCCTCCTGCTCTCCCCAACGGTACTGATCCGCTATATGTACCCGCTGGTGGTGACGGTTCCTGTCATATTGTCCTGTCTTACTTCCGAGAAAAAGGAAGAAAATGTGAAAATAGACAATAAAATATAAAGAATTTAGAAAATTTTGTATAAAATATACATTTTTGATAAAGGGTATGATATAATAGTCGCAAAAGAAAAACAA
>CAZUZZ010000318.1:0-2397 GCA_964625055.1 uncultured Bacteroides sp.
GACTATACCGATGACAACGGCAAAAGAGTATATCGGTCTTTTACCTCTGACGATCCGTCCCCCGCAGGTAAACGCAAAGCAGAAGCTCTGGCAGCACAATATGCGGTAGAAAAGGAACAAAAGAAACATAGTTCAGATATAGGCCGGTTCTCGGACCGTATGGAACGCTATATCGCTTCTAAGGAGCCAGTCCTCTCTCCCGCCACAATCAGAGGCTATCGTAATATCCAAAAGATGCTCCTACGCGACTATCCTGCATTCTGCCGCATGGAGATAAGGCAAATTTCCCAAGACGATGTGCAGCGGGTAATAAATGGCTTAAGCCGCTCAAAATCCCCGAAAACCGTCCGCAATTATCACGGCCTCATATCATCTGTAATCGGTCCAGATTTGCCCCTTAAAACTTCTATGCCACAGAAAGTACGTCCAGAGCTTTATATCCCCTCTGATGACGAGATAAAGACCTTAGTGGATGCTGTAAGAGACACGGAACTAGAAATCCCTGTACTCCTCGGGGCCTTCTGCATGATGCGGCGCGGTGAGATCTGTGCCCTCACTCTGGATGATATACAGGGCGATGTGATACACGTCCACCACTCCCTTGTCCTTGGTACAGACAAAGAATGGCATTTAAAAGCCCCGAAGACAGGCAGCTCAGACAGATTTATCAGTGCGCCCTCGTTTGTGACTGATCGTATCCGTGAGGTAGGGCATATTACCACCCTCAATCCCCACTCTATCACCATCATGTTCCAAAGGGCGCTCGCACGGGCAAATATAGAACATTTCCGTTTCCATGATCTGAGGCACTATTCCGCTTCGATTCGTCACGCCCTGGGGATTCCGGATGCTTACATCATGCGGGAGGGCGGCTGGAAGACGGATGCCGTTCTGAAATCTGTTTACCGGCACGCAATGAGTGACAGACAGAAAGAAATGTCTGACCTTGCAAATGCTCACTTTTCTAAACTATGCAACACAAAATGCAACACAGAAAAATAAAACACCGCATCTCTGCGATGTTTTTAAATAGCGAGAGGGGGACTTGAACCCTCGACACCACGGGTATGAACCGTGTGCTCTAGCCAGCTGAGCTATCTCGCCACAAAAAGTATTGGGGAAGCCGTTTCCGACTTCCCAAATGGGGCCTATAGGGCTCGAACCTATGACCCTCTGCTTGTAAGGCAGATGCTCTCCCAGCTGAGCTAAGACCCCATATCAGCGGGCCGCTTGTGCAACCCGCTCTGCTAGTATACAATCCTTTGGTATAACTTGTCAAGCCTTTTTTTACATTCTATCCGGTGCAGAAAAACCAAGCAGGTCAATGCAAACCTCCAGCACATCTCTGGTCAATGTCAAAAGCGCGATCCAGCTTTCCTTCTTCTGCTCATCCTCCTCGGTCAGAATCTTTGTCTCATGGTAGAAATGATTGAAGGCGTTGGCCAGGTCATAAATATATGCGCAGATCTTATGGGGCGCGACCTCCTCGCAGGCCGTCTCCATCATAGCATTATATTTTGCCAGCTCCAGCATAAGACTCTTTTCGGAATCGTTCACGGGTTCTTTAATGACCAAATCAGACAATTCCTTGCCCTGTTCCGTATATTTACTCAGAATTGACTTAATCCGTACAATAGTATAAAGGATGTAAGGCCCTGTGTCCCCCTCAAAGGAGGTAAAGCGGTCCATATCGAATATATAATCCTTGGAAGCCTGATTAGACAGGTCGCCGTATTTGATTGCGGCAAGCCCTACGATCTTCGCCGTCTCCGCTGCCGCTTCCTCATCCACCTCATAGCCCTTTGTCTCGGCATTCTCACGAATCTTGCGGATCATCTCCTCATTGATCTCGCGGATCAGATTCTCCAGCCGCATCACACCGCCATCCCTTGTTTTGAAGGGCTTGCCGTCCTTCCCGTTCATGGTGCCAAAGCCGATATGCAGCAGCTCTGTATTCTCATTGACCAATCCGGTCTTCCTCGCGCACCGGAAAACCTGCTCAAAATACAGCTCCTGTCTCTTATCCGTCAGATAGATCAGCTTATCAGGCTGATAGTTCTTCATGCGATCAAGGATCGTCGCCAGATCCGTGGTATTATACAGGGATGCTCCGTCCGATTTTAAGATCATACAGGGCGGTACTTCCTTCGTGTCCGTCTCTTCCTTGACATCCACTACCAGAGCGCCGTCGCTCTCATATGCGTAACCGCCTTTTTTCATCTCCTCCACCATACCGGGGATGATATCGTGTACATCCGATTCCCCCTTCCAGAGATCAAAGGTTACATTCAGGTTCTCATAGTTTTTCTTAAGGTCTGCCACGGAAACATTTATGATGTGCCGCCACAGGGCACGATAGCCCCTGACGCCGCTTTGCAGCTTATAGGTGGCATCCAT
>CAZUZZ010000319.1:0-2394 GCA_964625055.1 uncultured Bacteroides sp.
ATAAACAGATGATCATCACCGTGAAGGATGCGGATAAGGGGGAGGCCATCGAGGTGGCGCGCCGCTTCGAGAAGCTGGGATATATCATCTATGCTACGAGGAGTACCGCGGCGGCATTGAATGAGGCCGGAGTGAAAGCCCGCAAGGTCAATAAGATCAGTCAGGAGTCTCCTACGGTCATGGATCTGATCCTGGGACATAAGATCGATCTGGTCATCGATACGCCCACTCAGGGGCGGGACAAGAACAGGGATGGTTTCTTGATCCGCAGAACCTCCATTGAGACAGGCGTTAATTGCATCACGGCGATGGATACCGCCGCGGCTCTTGTGACCAGTCTGGAGAACGCGGCTTCTCAAGGAGAGTTGGATCTGGTGGATATCGCGGGGATTGCAAAAAGGGCATAGGTGCAGTTATGTTTAGACATACGTATGGTACGTTCCTTTCTATAATGAAGATTTGTACTGTACTGGCGGTGTTGCCCGTAATGCTGTCCGGATGCGGCAGTGAAAGCGGTGATACTGTAGAGAACACATATGGTGTTGAGAATGATGCTGACGACGTGAGCGATTATGCAGACAATGCTGCTGCGGGTTACGATGAGGTTGAAGCGGCAGAGGGATGGGAAAATCCTGCAGTTTTAGAGGCGGACGAACAGGAGATAACAGTGCAGGATGGTAATCTGCTGTACGGCAATCTGCGGATAGAACTCCGTGAGGGCATTGAAGCGGAAGTCCTGCAGGCTGAAGAATACGGTAATTTCTTTGCAGAGTGGGAAGACGGAACGGTCGTAGCTTTGCCGGGAGCGGAAGAAGAGTATAAGAGGCAGGGTGAGTTTGCCCCTGACGATCTGCCACTGCCGCCAAGAATCAGATTCATGCACTATAAGGCGGAATATGAGAAGGAAGAGGCGCTTATCAGTGCGTTGTTTTCCCTGATTCCTGATGCGCTGGGAGAGCGTATTTATGCAGATGACGAGAAATGCGAGTATGCTTACCGGATGCGGTGGGGTGTATGCCAGTATTTTATTTTCGTGCAGAAGGAAGAGGTTTATCTGATACAAGAAATTCAAGGAAGAGATGCGCGTTGGTACGGGCATTTTACTGTGGAGTGTCTGCTGTCGGATAAGGTATTGTTCTGGCAGGATTCCGGGACGGCTATTTGTCCGGTTCGTACTGAGGAAATTTTGTACCGTCCAGGGGATAGAGAAGAGAATGAGTATGATGCAGCACAGGCAGAAATTATTTTAGATATTTCAGCATCTTCATGGTATTCTCGGAAGCTTGAAACAAAGACAATCCCGGAACCTCAGTACATTCCCCAGGAACTTTTGGATGAGCTTGCCGGTGCCGTATTACAGGGAACAGAGGCAGAGACGAAAGCGGTAAGTGAAATGCGTATTGGCAGGGAACTTTCGAGAGAGGAAATGCTTGCACTGGCTGAAAGAAGCAGGGATATCTTTATACAGACGGTGAGTGACCCTTATTATTATGGCTGTTGGGTGACGGCGGAAGCGGACTGTGACAATGATGGCATTCAGGATATCATCGCACAGGTAGATAGGGGCGGTACGGCGGCAATCAGGTATTATATTTTTTTCAAGGGGCAGTCTGACGGCACTTATGTCAAAACAAGTGAGTTTCATGCGTTTGAGGAAGAGTTTGCGATTATTTCTTATCAGGAGAAAAACTATCTGTGCCGAATGCCCTTTGATTATGACAGACGCATAGATAGCGGCTTTACGCTGATCGCTTATGAGGATGGAGACAGGGTGGAAGAAGTGTTCCTGACACTGGTCCCGGAGAACTATGATGTACGGATCATAAGCGATATGGAAGAGAATATGGCTCAAGACAGGGCTGATGATTACGGTCCTTTGGCAGCCGATATTGCGGAAAAATGCTTCACAATAGAAGCACAGTTAGCGGAATATGAGGCGGTTATCGGCAGCGCAGAGCAGGAAGTGAATGCTGCGGATGCTGAGGGGAGTTATCGGTGTGATCTGGATAATGACGGGGAAGCAGAATGCTATGAGAAAAAGATATGGAGATCTCACCATAGGCTGACTGCCGAACTCATTTTTACCTGTGAGGATGAAACAAGAGCGGGAATTCAGCTTTACAGCAGAAAATGGGAGAAGAGGGAACGCCTCTGATGTTGTGGGTAGAGTCCTGCGAGGGAGAGCATATTATCAATGTATTTTATCGGACGGGACAGGAAGACTTTAAAATAGCAGGCTTCCTGGTGGGGGAAAACGACTGCCGGAAAGTATATGAGGTAGCGGCTGATGCGTGTTATGAGGTGAAGCAGTCCTGCCAGGCGCTATATGATGTTTAGACGCGAAAATCAGCACGATTAGGTTTACATAATGAAAAGAGATGAAATCTTCGTTAG
>CAZUZZ010000320.1:0-2386 GCA_964625055.1 uncultured Bacteroides sp.
CCGCCCTCTCTGGCTAATCCGCCATAAGAGACAAACAGATAATAGTAGCCGCTCTCCTCATCGTAGAGAATATAAGGTCCCTCGATAGAGCTGTGGTTTCCGCCGAGAAGTCTTTTCCCAAAGTAAGGATCCACCCGGTTTGCCTCGTCCTCCTCAGGATGGATCACTTCCCCTGTGCTCTTGTCCAGCTCCAGCAGATACATCCCGCCCGACCAGGAGCCGTAGACCATCCACAGTCTGCCATCCCCATCGTAGAGCACGGTAGGATCGATGGCATTGGGATATTTATTAAAATTGTACTCATTACTCTTTTTAATATATCTGTCTTTTGCGGTATCCCTGTCAACATATTCCGCCACATCTGTGTCATCCAACGTCTGTGCGGTGAATCCGGAATAGATCAGCGCCCCCTTCCATTCATAAGGGCCGTCAATATTCTCGCTGGTGGCATAGCACAGATTCGACGCATTCCAGGTGGAGGAAGTACAAAAATACAGATAGTATAAGCCTGTCTCCTCATTGTAGATCACGTCCGGCGCCCACACGTGCCATGTCCTGTCATCCGAAGGAATCACACTATTTTTGCTCCCGGCGTAGGCGAAGGCATCCTTATTGGCCATCAGTTCATAATAGATCTGATCCTTCACCTTATAACCGTCTCCCAGAGACGTCCAGGTACGCAGATCCTCCGACACCGCCGTAGACATATGGGAGCCGAATATGTAATATTTTCCGTCAACCTTCACGATAGAGGGATCATGCACGCTGACGCCCGCATCAATCTTTGCAGTCTCTATCCCGTCATAGCTCACTGTAAAATCCAGATCCGCCGGCATTGCTCCCATCTGTGTTTCCTCCTCTTCCGTTGAAGCCGCATTTTCCTGCTCTGTACCTGCCTCTGCGTCCCCGGACGTTCCCGTATCCTGCGAAGTGCCGCAGGCCATAAGCCCGAACGCAAGCAGGGCACCGAGCCCACAGAGCGTAAGTCCCTTCCTTCTCATTTTAACCCTCCGTTCTGAGACGAGTTGAAGATCATAAATCCTCACCGTCCCCATACTTCATTTGATCTGAAACCTGTCGTTTCCTCTTACCTAAAACTATAACAGAGAGTCAACACATATTCAATATTTATTTTAATTTTTTGTAAAATATTTTAGCACTTCTTCTCGTGTTATTCACCAACCGAAATATCAAGCTTGCGAAGCTTCTCGAGGAGAATCTCCTCTTCCGTCGGAAGATCCTCTGATCTCTCAATTTGCCGGCGCACCTGACACATCTGTTCGTCAATGGCCGCAATTTGTTCCGCACAGGCAGTCAGACTGCCCACAATCTCCTTTTGATTCGGCACCTCCTGTTTATATTTGAGCTGATGTTCCAGACTCGCCCAGAAATCCATGGCAATCGTGCGTATCTGTACCTCCACGGCCATATCCCTGGTCTGATCCGAAAAAAACACCGGAACACTCACAATCATATGGTAGCTGCGATAACCGTTGGGTTTGGGATTTTTAATATAATCCTTCTCCCGGATCACGGTAATATCGTCCTGCTTGGCAAGAGCCTGCGCCAGCACATAAATATCATCCACATAGGAACAGACGATCCGTATCCCCGCCACATCGTATAGATTCTCCTCCACGTTCTCCACCGTAAAGGCAAGCCCCTTTCGACTCAGCTTGTCCATAATACTGGCACTGCTCTTTAGGCGGGAATTGATGGACGTAATGGGGTTTCTGCGATACCGCACATTAAATTCCGAGTTTAACACATCAAACTTCGTCCGCACCTCCTTGATCGCACAGCTGTAGCGCATACGCATCTCTTTGTAATCCACTACCGTTCCGGCCATCTTCTTTCGCTGTTCATAAATTGCATTATCCACCGCCGGAATCACCATCATCGGCCTTTCCTCGGCTTCAAATCCCATATCTTCCAATGGGAAAAATGGATTTCCTGTCATTTGTATACCCTCCGTTCATTTTCCTAATATATACCGGATACCATCGAAAAACAAGGAAAGAATTATTAACTTTTTATTAGAATTTGATAGAATGGAAGGAAAAGTATACATGGATATTCATTGACTTCTCTCTGAAATCTACCTATAATAAATACAACTATGACTTAAAAACGATTATTTTATATACCACAATATGACAGGAGATATGATCTATGCAGTATAGAAAAATGAAGGACGGCACTGAGGTATCCATCCTCGGCTACGGTTGTATGCGGTTTTCCGCCTCCGGCGGCAGGATCAACCTGGAAAAAGCCGAGAAGGAAGTCATGCTTGCCATCGAAAACGGCGTCAACTATTTTGACACTGCCTACATTTATGGCGGCAGCGAGGAGGCTCTCGGCACGATCCTGGAGCGCAACCACTGCC
>CAZUZZ010000321.1:0-2377 GCA_964625055.1 uncultured Bacteroides sp.
CCATCGCCCTGGAGTATGATCCGGATGACGAGGCGCCCCGTGTCATTGCTTCCGGACGAGGCGCGTTGGCGGAGCGTATCATTGAGAGGGCGAAAGAGGCGGATGTGCCGATTCACCGGGATGATACACTGGCGGATACGCTTTCCCGGCTGGAGATTGGGGATATGATCCCGCCGGAGCTGTATGAGGTGGTGGCGGAGATCCTGATCTTTGTGGATTCCATGGATAAGGTAAAAGCCAAGATCGCGAAGGGTAAGTGAGGATGAATACGAGAAGAAAAGGGGCACAGAAGGAGGAACAGGTCTGTGCCTATTTACTTTCCAGAGGCGTGAAGATCGTGGCGCGGAATTTCCGCAGCCGTCTCGGGGAAATAGATATCATAGGATATGATGGGGAATATCTGGTCTTTTTTGAGGTGAAATATCGTGCCGGGCATAGTAAGGGCAGTGCGGCGGAGGCGGTAGGGTTCGCCAAACAGAAAAGGATCTGTCAGGTGGCGGATTATTACCGTATGCTGCACCATTGCGCGGAGGATACGCCGCTGCGTTTTGATGTGGTGGCGGTGGATATGGATAAGGTGAATTGGATCAAAAATGCCTACGATTATATTGCACGGGCATAATTGCGAAAAGAGAGGATTGGCGATGGACTGGTACAGACATAAAAGCAGCGCTCAGGTGCGCGTAAATCAGACGGGGGAGCTGGTTTATCTTACCTTTCCCATTTTAGAGGAAAAGAAGCTGGTGAGACATTTGTTTTCCACCAGATTCGGCGGGGTGAGTGAGGGCATTTTTGCCACCATGAATCTGAGCTATACCAGGGGAGACCGGAGGGAAGCCGTGGACGAAAACTACAGGCGCATTGCGGCAGTGTTGGGCTGTAGTGTGGAGGATATCGTATGTTCGGACCAGACCCATACCACTAACCTGCGGGTGGTGGGAAGAGGCGATTGCGGTAAGGGCGTCACCAGACAGAAGGATTATCAGGACGTGGACGGCCTTTTGACGGATGAGCCGGGAGTGTATCTGGCGACCTTTTACGCGGACTGTGTACCTTTGTATTTTGTGGATGAAAGAAAGAAAGCGATCGCGCTGGCACATTCGGGCTGGCGGGGCACGGTGGCGCGCATGGGTCAGTGTGTGGTGGAGAAGATGCGGGAGGTCTACGGGACGGATCCTGCCGATCTGACTGCGGTCGTCGGCCCGTCCATTTGTCAGGACTGCTACGAGGTCAGTGAGGATGTGGCGGAGGCCTTTGCGGAAGCTTTTTCCGGACCAGAGCAGGAAAGAGAGATCCTGTATGATAAGGGCGGCGGCAAATATCAGCTGGATCTGTGGCGAGCCAATGAGATCGTGCTCACGGAAGCGGGGATCCCCCGGGAGAATATTCAGGTGACAGACCTCTGTACCTGCCATAACGACCGCTATCTCTATTCCCACAGGGCAAGTCAGGGAAAGCGCGGCAATCTGGGCGCTTTCCTGGGAATTAACGCAAATTAAGAAAGTATTAAAGAAATTCCCATCTATTCCTTTATGTTTTGGTGTTTTACTGTAAACAGTAAGGCACGGTTTTATGAAACCATACCGATTTACGAAAGAGGTGAGAACAATGGCCAATATTCTGGTGTGTGACGATGACAAAGAGATCGTGGATGCGATCGAGATCTACCTGTTGCAGGAGGGCTATACGATCTTCAAGGCTTATGACGGACAGGAGGCGCTCCGGATCCTGAAGGAGCAGCAGATACATCTGCTTCTCATTGACATTATGATGCCGAAGCTGGACGGGATCCATGCCACGCTCAAGATCCGGGAGTATTCCAGCATTCCTATCATTTTCCTGTCGGCGAAGTCGGAGGACAACGACAAGATTTTGGGTCTTAATATCGGAGCGGATGACTATATTACCAAGCCGTTCAATCCGCTGGAGCTGGTGGCGAGAGTGAAATCGAATCTTCGCAGGTACACGACGCTGGGAAACCTCAATACGGAGAATAATGCGCTCTTCCAGGTGGGAGGACTCTGTATCAACGATGATACGAAGGAAGTGACGGTGGATGGGGACAGTGTGAAGCTGACGCCCATCGAATATAATATTCTCCTGCTTCTGGTGAAGAACTGTGGTCGTGTGTTCTCGATCAATCAGATTTACGAGAGCATCTGGAACGAGGAGGCCATCGGTGCAGATAACACGGTGGCGGTGCATATCCGGCATATCCGGGAAAAGATTGAGATCAATCCCAAGGAGCCCCGCTATCTGAAGGTAGTGTGGGGCGTCGGCTATAAGATTGAGAAGGGTGTATAAAACGTCATATCGGATCGGGGAAAGGAATTGGGGATGGAAAAAACAAAGTATGAGGAGGCCTCGGAGGTTTTAG
>CAZUZZ010000322.1:0-2369 GCA_964625055.1 uncultured Bacteroides sp.
CGTTTCCGTAATGCGGTGAAAAATCCGATGGATCTTCTGTATCTGTTCTGGTCCATCAGCGCAGGTATTATTGTAGGTGTGGGACTTTATCTGCTTGCCTTTATATTATGTATCGTGATGACGGTTCTGCTTTTGGTGCTGGATCTGGTGCCGAATGCAAAGGCACCCGACCTTCTGGTGTTGAGAGCGCTGGCTGCAGAGATCGACTATGAGGAGGTCGAAGGCATCTTAAAGAGTTTCTGTAAATACCATAAGGAGAAATCCAGAAGTATCAAAAACGGCGAGACGGAATTGATCATTGAAATCAGAACAGCCAAGAAAGAGGAGCTTTTGGAGAAGTTTTCCAAGATCAAGTGTATGACTCAGATCAACTGCATCTCCCACGATGGAGAGTGCAGGGTATAACGGCAGAATGACAGGGAGGAGAATATCAGATGGCATTGGATTTTGTTGTGGCGTTGAGCTATATCGGAATCGTCTGGTGTCTTGGCCAATGGACAGTGGGATTTTTATTTGGTGAAGATAGAGAAAAAGATGCTTATCTTTTGGCATTTCCATTGGGTTTTTCGGAAATGACACTCCTGTCAACATTTCTTTATTTTACGGGCAGGTTTTTGGTTCAGGCAATACGTGTTGTGTGGATTTTGTTGGGATGTGCTTCTCTGATCGCTGTACTCAGACGGCGGCTGGTAAAGAGAACAGATCTGATGGTTTTTATTGCCGTTCTCGGTTTATGGCTTATCATGCTGATTCCCGGCATCATGGGTGGTGATCAGTATTATGTATATAGGGGCAATTGTACGGATCAGCAGACTTATGTGGAGGAGACAGTAGCGCTGTCCATGCATCCGATCGGTTGGTATGAGAGTCGGTCGCAGGAAGAGGTTGAAGCGGTAAGCGACGTCCTGTGGAGAGGATACAGATGGGCTGTCAAGGACAGGCCGTCCGCTGGTATGATGATCGCAGTGATGCGTGCCAATCCGTCGGGTGAGATCTACTGGGTGGTTTATTTGTACAGAAAGTTTGTGCAGGCGATGATCATGGCATCCATGCTCTATCTGTTCCGTGTTGTGTTGGGAAACAGGAACCCCGGATCCTCTCTACAGGCATTGATCCGGATTGCTGCGGCAGCGTTGTATTGTGCCGGATTTTGGGGACAGATTCAATACGATATCGACGCGGTGTCCCAGATGTCGTCAATTGCGGTGCTTACTGCGTTAACGGCGGTGTTTATACAGTATGTACTGGAACTGGTGGAAGAGCGGGAGCGGGTATCAGATAAACAGCGCTTGCCGGTCATGATTTTGTTTGCTGCGGCCGGTCTGGCATTGTATCTGGAAAGCGCCCTTGTGCACGGAGCTTTATATTTGCTGGCGGGTATTCTGGTATTACTCGGTACGAAAAAGAAGCTTCAGTGGAAGCAAGTGATGAAGTTAGTGGGGATTCCGATCATATCGCTTGGAATACTGATTCTGGCGAATTATAGGATCACGAGCTTTCTCGTGGGGCAGATCAACTCTTCTGTGAGTGATGTGAGACAGTCGTGGGCGGATTATTTTAACCGATGGTGGCTGGGCAAATATGGAGTTGATAATGGAAGGATTACAGAGCCTGTCAGCAGGCTGACAAACTGTATCATATCTACATCAGGGATGTATAATATGACCGTTAATTATGAACGGTATTATGGATTTGCGGCACTTTTTTTGACAGGATTGGCGGTATTGCTGACGATCCTGATATTGTGCTGCATTTTGCGTCCGTTGGTAAAGCGCATGGATCGGTCGATATGGATGCTGTGGGTCATCGTGATCGCGGGAATAGCGATCGTTGTCGGAATGTGTATCGGAGGGAAAAACTGGAGCGCCGGAAAGCTCCTGTATTATGTGTCGCCGTATCTGTATGCCTTTCTGTGTCTTCCGGCATTGCGGATCAGGGATTGCCAGGGAATAGTTGAGAAACTGGCTTTGGCGTTGGCGGTTGTTATGCTGCTTTCCAACGGAAAGATGGTGCTGGAGCGGTGCCGAGATGTGAGAGTGAATTTTGCAGGACTCGGTTATCGTGGCAATTATCCTTCTGATATGATTCCGGGGCTGAAAATGTTTACTAATTTTACGCTTGATACACACCAGCTGGAAGGAATAGATGGCGTGGTGATCGACGATCTGAGCATGATATCGGATCATCAGTTCTTCCTGCAATATATAAAAGTCAAATTGACCTGTGCTGAGATTTCCTGGACTTATGAGAATGATATTGATTATTACGGGGATCTTATAGAGGCATCGAAATATAGGACTCTGCAGGGAAATCTGGCGATGCTGGAAGCAGTGCAGGATGATAATGATAGATATGAGATTGTTATCAGG
>CAZUZZ010000323.1:0-2365 GCA_964625055.1 uncultured Bacteroides sp.
TTATTGGCAAGCGCCCCATTTCGGGAAAGCAGATTCCCTATCTCGTTCTTGGTGCCCACCATCAACACCAAAAGCCCCATATTTTCTTTCTCCAGCACTTTAATGATAGAAGCTACTGTGGTCGGTTTCAGTTTTGCCACCTCCACAATGATCAGCGCTCCATTGTCCAGCTTTGCGAACGTCGCCTCCACATCCTTTTTATTTAGGGTGTGGCCTTCCACCTTTGCCACCTTGCCGGAAAAATTGTTGTCATTATATTGCATCTCACGGATCAGCGCCTTGGCAAGAGCAAGAGTTGTAATCTCCTCCTCGCCCGTGATCAAAACATTTCCCGTGCAGGATGCCAGACTCATATTATCCAGTGCGTGGATCAGCTGCTTTTTAGATTTACGCTGATGAACGAACTTGCCGAAAAGCTCCTGCTCTTCCGGGCTTAAATCCCGCTCTTTTCCTACCTCTTCCTCGGTATCGGAGGCTTCCGGCTCTGCCTGTACACTGACCTCCTTAACCGGTTTCTCGCCGGACACCTGCGGCGTTTCCTCAGATACTGTCTCCTCGATCGCCTCTTCCTCGAATGTCTCCTGTTCCTGCTCAGGCTCTTCCTCTGGTTCTGTCTGTCGGTTGACGGACTTTTCCATCTTCTTGACGGCGGCCTCCGTCTCCTCACTGTCAGGGAAGATTACCTTTTTCACCTGCGGATTCTTGCCGGATTCCTTCATGATCGCCGCCATAAATGCTTTTTCCAGTTCTTCCAGAAGGCCGTTCTTCGTCGCCTCATCGAAGCTTGCAAACAGACTGCCCGTCTGGGCAAGGATATGCTGGCGGACATCCTCCATCCGCTTCTCCTCGTTATCCTTCTTCATCTGCTCCCACTCGGCCATGATATCATCGATGCTGAGCTGACCCGTGATCTGCTTTTCCACCCGCTCCGCTTCCGGCACAACAAAACTGATCTGTCCGTCATACTCCTGGGACAGGAATTTATCGTACTCCGTCGGCTTGGAAGCCGCCAAAGCCTGTTCTCGAAGCGCTTTCGCCTGCAGCCGTTCCGCCTCTCTTGTCATTTCTTCTATAATACGCTGAGCATCAAAGACCATCGTATCTTCCCGTACGATCTCCTCGCTCACTGCCTCCAGCTCCTGCGTATCCAGCATATTCATATTAGGAAGTTCCGCCGTCTCTTCTAAAAGCGGTGCGATAAGGGCATCCGTGATGGAAGGCTCATCCGACACTTCGCCCATCGGAATCTCTTCCTCTGTACCTGCCGGAAATTCTACCAACTCCCCTGCCGCTTCAGGAACATCTGCGTCCTCTTCGACCTCTTCCGCCTCAGCCATCGGAACTTCTATATCTTCTGCCGCCATCGGGGCATCCTCGATCTCACCCTGCGCTTCCGTTTCCGCCAGGGCATCCTCTGCCAACACCTCTTTCATACTCTCCGCCAACGCCATTTGCAGATTGATGGTGTTGTACTGTCCCACATCTACTGTTTTAACCTCTGGCAGCTCTGTCGTGGGCGCCGAGAGAACATCCTGTTCTTCCGCTTCTCCCTCCTGCCAATTAATAACATCATCTGCCGCCTGTGTATCCCCGGAGATCTCTTCTTCCATATCCTCATCCGGTTCTTCCTCCACAGAAGACATCTCGTCGACGTCTTCCCCGGCGCTTCTGCCCGCTACAAACGCGTCATATTTTTCCTGCTGCTCCGGACTTAAAGGCTGATGCAGCGCCTTTAACTCCAGCGCCTTCATAACATATCTGCCCTCACCAAACCAGAGGAACATCTCGTCGCACTCTTCTACACATTTTGTCGTCAGCCCGATGCGATGATACAGATAAGCCAGCTCATATACCCATTTTTCTCTGGGCTCCCGTTTCTTAAACTCCTCCAGTACTGCAATCCGCTCCTCTATGCTGACATCCAATGCCTCATAGAGCCGGTACTGCAAAACATACCGCCCTGTGTCTCTCGGCGCGATCTGCACAAATTCCTTATAACGATTACTGGCTTCATCATATTCTCCCATTTTAATGCAAAGCTCACACAGAGAATAAATGATCAGTCTGCCCGTGGGGTGCTTTTCATATGCCATCAGAAGAATGTCCTTACTCTCCTGATACCGTCTGTTGATCTTATACAGATCGCTGATCGTACAGAGCATCATAACGCTTCTGACCCTGCGCCAGTCAATTTTATCCGCTATTTTTGCCGCTTCCGCGTATTCGCCTTCCGCAATCAGCGCCTTGATCTCGTCCGCGCTGGCTTTGTATTCAAACTTATCCAAGGTACTCACCTCATCGACGTACTTTACTGTTTTATCCGTTTACACAATGACCCTAGTATCTGTTTTAGTTTACCATAGTC
>CAZUZZ010000324.1:0-2364 GCA_964625055.1 uncultured Bacteroides sp.
TTTTCATCGCATCAATATAAGTAAATCTGTTAAAATACAGCTCCTGTATCTTCTCGAGGAGCAACTTATTGGTCAGATCATCCTCATCGATCACAATACTGAATCCCTGCGACTCGAAAGATTTCGCGTTAAGAAGCTGGTCTCCTCTGCTGCTGGATGAGGGAAGCGGAATTAAAATGTTCGGCTTTTTGAGCGCTAAGATCTCACTGATCGCATTGGCGCCTGCCCTGGAGATCACGATATCCGCCATGGCAAAGATATCCTTCATCTCAGACTTCACATATTCAAACTGTTTATAGCCTTGAGTGGTGAGCAAGAGATTATCCACTTTCTCCTTACCGCACAGATGCACGACCTGAAAATCCTGTAAAAGCTCCGGCAGCACATCCCTGACAGCCTGATTGATCGCCGCAGAGCCCAGACTTCCGCCTACTACCATGATGACCGGCTTTGAGTTATCAAACCCACACAGCCGATAAGCCGCCTCCTTATCTCCCATGGCAAGCTCCTTACGGATCGGGGAACCCGTCAATACCGCCTTTGCCGCAGGAAGCTGGCTAAAGGTTTCCGGGAAATTGCAGCACACCTTCTTCGCCACCGGAATGCAAAGCTTATTAGCCAGACCCGGCGTCATATCTGACTCATGAATGATACAGGGTATTCCCAGAGAAGCCGCCGCGCGCACCACCGGCACGCTGACAAATCCGCCCTTGGAAAAAAGCACATCGGGCTTGATCTCCTTGAGATACTTCCGCGCTTCTCTCATTCCCTTGATCACGCGAAAAGGATCCGAAAAATTTTTAGGGTCAAAATACCGTCTGAATTTACCCGTTGCGATTCCATAATAGGGAATATCGAAATCCTCCATCAGCTTTTTTTCTATGCCGTCATAGGATCCCATATACACAATATCATACTCCAACTCTCTCAGCCTCGGAATCAACGCCATATTCGGCGTTACGTGTCCGGCTGTACCGCCGCCTGTCAGTACGATCTTTTTTCCCATAACAATATCCTCCGCTTAATGATCTAAAATCTCCTGCAAAGCACACGCCAGCTGATCCGGACAGGATGTATTCTTAAAACCGCACTTGATGCCGCGCAGTCTGCTGATCGCTTCCTCCGCTTTCATACCCACGACCAGTTTAGAGATTCCCTGCGTATTGCCATTACATCCGCCCGTGAACTGGACAGATTTAATTACGCCGTCCTCTACTTCCACGTCTATCGCCTTAGAACAGACTCCCTTCGGTTGGTAGATCATAGCCTTTTCCTCCTTATTTTTCTCGCAGTGCAAGCTCGAAAAATCTTCGATTTTCCTCGCTCACGGGCATTCGCCCTATGCATCCATTCGGATAAATACTTCCGTGAGCAAGCTCCCTCCGTATTTATCCTCTGTCTGCGCACTGCTCATTGCTTCCGCGTACATTATATCACAAAAAGACGCCATAGTGTGAAATATTGAAGAAAGAATTGCGCAAGCAATTCTTTGGTCGCAGACTGCTGAGTCTGCGACGGAGAAATTTGTCGATGCCTTACGGCTTTTTCTCCGGCGAAATCCTAATATAATATAAGTATGCACTCTATCGAACGGAGGTAACCATGCTCACTATCTTTTTTCGCCACAAATATTTTATGATTGCTATTCTGGCACTGCTCTCCTGTAGTATTTTATGTCAGGTTTTGATCGGTGTGCTATATCACAAACTAATCCGGGAGACGGAGAATATGTCCGCCACAAAAAATAAATCTCTCCAAAAGCTTAAGCTGAAATTTACCAGCTGCAGACAGCTTCACGAGAGTATTCCCAACGTTTCTGTTTTTGTGGACAAGTATCTGCATCAGATTCGGATCGGGCGGATTTCCCTGTCTTTCCTCAAGCATCTCTCCGGGCAGCTCACGCTCCTGGCTGTATTGGTGGCAGGTATCGGCGCGTGTCTGGGCATCATTCATGGCGAAAGTTTTCTGATGATCGCTCCCTTTTATCTGATCAGCTTCTTTGGCCTCTATCTCTATTTTGCTGTGACTTCCCTGCTGGATATTCCCGGGAAAATAAGCATACTGCGCACAAATCTGGTAGATTATCTGGAAAATCATTTGGCTGGCCGCTTAGATCAGACACAGCTCGATATGCGTTTGGTGGGTATGGAGGCATCAGCCGAACCGGGAAGGGATAGTGCGGCTACTCTAAAAGATACTATGAAAAATACGACTACGGAAAAAGAATTGCACACAAAAAATTCTCTTGCCTTCACACCTTCTGAGGCAGAGGAATTAGAACTGCTCCTGCGGGAATTTTTAGTTTGATTCGTACTCTCGTTTCAGAACATCCAGCTTCTCCAGCATTTCTGCTCCCATACTGTC
>CAZUZZ010000325.1:0-2361 GCA_964625055.1 uncultured Bacteroides sp.
TACCACGCCCTCCTCGATATTCTGGATCAGCTTCCGATACCGCTCCTCGTGCTCCTTCTCGATCTTCGCCACGCCCTCAAAGAGCAGCGCGATCTCCTCGAAGCCTTCCTTGCGCGCCTCCTCTGCGAATCCTGCGTACATATCCGTCCACTCGTAGTTCTCGCCCTCCGCCGCGTCTCTTAAATTCTCCCTGGTCTCAGGAATCTGACCGCCGTGCAGGTATTTAAACCAGATCTTGGCGTGCTCCTTCTCATTGGCCGCCGTCTCCTCAAAAATATTGGCCATCTGCACATAGCCGTCCTTTTTGGCTTTGGATGCATAATAAGTATACTTGGTGTATGCCTGGGACTCCCCCGCAAACGCCGCCAGAAGGTTTTTCTCTGTCTTTGATCCTTTTAAATCCATAACTGCCTCCTTTTCGCCGCTCCTTACTTTCAGGCAATGAAAGCCCGAAACGCGGCTGTTCTTAATATTAGTATTGCCTGTTCCAGTTTCATCCTATGCCGAATTTTCCCCGAAGTCAATGAAAAACTTTTGCTGTTGTCAACTTGCCGCGATATGTTATACTATATATCTCAAAGGAAAGATAACTCTAAAACCAAGGAAAGGAAAATGATGACCACGATGAACCCTATAAAAGAAGGAAAAGTACGCGAAATCTATGACAACGGCGACAGTCTGATCATGGTCGCCACAGACCGCATCAGCTGCTTCGATGTGATCCTGAAAAATCAGGTGACCAAAAAAGGTACGGTATTGACACAGATGTCAAAATTCTGGTTCGACATGACAAGCGATATTCTGCCCAACCATATGCTCTCCGTGGATGTGAAGGATATGCCCGAGTTTTTCAGGCAGGAAAAGTTCGACGGCAACAGTATGCTCTGTAAGAAGCTTAATATGCTCCCCATCGAGTGCATCGTCCGCGGCTATATCACAGGAAGCGGCTGGGCCAGCTACCAGAAGGACGGCACCGTCTGCGGCATCCGGCTCCCTGAAGGATTGCAGGAGTCCGACAAACTGCCTGAGCCTATCTACACGCCCTCCACAAAGGCGGAGATCGGCGATCACGACGAGAACATCTCCTACGAGCAGAGCGTTGCCTATCTGGAAAAAAGATTCCCCGGCAAAGGTGAGGACTACGCCTCCAAATTGCGGGACTACACCATCGCGCTGTACAAGAAATGCGCGGCTTACGCCCTCACCCGGGGCATCATCATCGCGGACACGAAATTTGAGTTCGGTCTGGATGAAAACGGGAACATCGTCCTGGGCGACGAGATGCTGACCCCTGACAGCTCCCGTTTCTGGCCCGCGGAAGGGTATGAACCGGGACACGGCCAGCCATCCTTCGACAAGCAGTTTGCCAGAGACTGGCTCAAAGCCAACGAGGGTCACGACTGGACGCTTCCTGACGAGATCGTGCAGAAGACAATTGATAAATATCTGCAGGGATATGAACTTTTGACAGGAAAGAAATTATAATGTATTTCCGGTTCGGCGCATCAGATCATCTGAATTTTTGTCTGATGCGCCGCATCATATATTTGATTCTGTAACCAACGGGCACGGTCTGCATCCCCACAAACTCCGGATAATACCGCCGCAGCGCGTAGCCGTTCGGCAGCCAGCGGGACAGTTTTCTCTTAAGTGACAGCAGAGATTTCTCCGCCTTCATACGCATTTTGACCAATCCAGTCATTTTCAAACTATCCGCTCGAAACAGATACTCTTCCAACTCTTTCGGCAGCGCTTCCTCCTCCGGCGGCAAAACCTCCAATTCCGTAATACCCCAGGTAACACCCTCCCATTTCTCTATATGCAGCTCCATATCCCGTACCCCCGTCTGAGGCGCAAAGACCAAAAGATTCTTTTTCCCGTCCGGGCAGATGGTCGTCCCGGTAAGAGCCATACCTGTATCAAAGGAAAGGCCGACCGTCAGTCTGTCCTTTCCGCTATCTCCCCTAGCATAGATAACGATCCTGCCGATCGTCCGGGGCGTTTCAAAATGGATCCGCACCCGCTTTTCATCGTCAGACTCTTCGGGCTTCCATCCGCATTCCCCTAACACAAACGCTTTTTGCAACACATCGCCGCAGTCAAAAAGCTTAAAATCACTCAGATACGCAGGATTGCCGGAGGATGCTGTGACACGCGCTCCATACAGGAGATTATCGGTATTCCTTTTGAAAAACACCTCGTCGATATTGATGATCTCATCCGCCTTCTGCCAGATCTCCTGTGTCTTATAATGCCGAAACGCTCTGTAAAGAAAATTATCCGAAAGCCGGGGGACTGCACAGTCGGAGGGCATGGCAAACCGCAGCGCCTCTTCCTCCCGATAGGGCACAGGCTCCGTCA
>CAZUZZ010000326.1:0-2334 GCA_964625055.1 uncultured Bacteroides sp.
GTTCAACGGTCTGATGGCAATTCCAAACCTGATCGGCGTCCTGAGCTTATCGCCCATTGTCATGAAGATTACGAAGAACTATGTGACACGAGTACTTAAGAAAGAAAATGTACAACCAATGCTCTCCGCGTTCCCGGATATCGAAAAAACACACGCGGAAGAGCTGAAAGCGATGCAGAAACAGTAAGATTGCAGCTAGTACAAATAAAAACACACAGCAAAAGACCGACATGACTATCACAATCATGTCGGTCTCTTTATTTTCATATTCTTCGCTTTACGCCTTGCCGTCGGAACCAAGCACGTTCTTAATCTTGTGTGCAACCATGTCCTTAACAGCCTGTCTAGCGGGCTTTAAGTACTGACGAGGATCGAAGTGATCCGGATGCTCAGCGAAGTACTGACGAATGTTACCGGTCATAGCCAGACGGATATCGGAGTCAATATTGATCTTACATACAGCAAGCTCTGCTGCCTTACGAAGCTGCTCCTCCGGGATACCAACCGCATCAGGCATATTACCGCCGTACTGGTTTACCATCTTAACGAATTCCTGCGGCACGGAAGAAGAACCGTGAAGCACGATCGGGAAGCCGGGCAGTCTCTTAATGCACTCCTCCAGCACATCAAAACGAAGCGGAGGGGGAACCAGAATGCCTTCAGCATTTCTTGTACACTGTGCAGCAGTGAACTTATATGCGCCGTGGGAAGTACCGATAGCGATCGCAAGAGAGTCACAGCCTGTCTTATCTACGAACTCCTCAACTTCCTCAGGACGGGTATAGGACTCTTTACCAGCCTCTACTACTACCTCATCCTCTACGCCTGCCAGCGTACCCAGCTCAGCCTCTACCACTACACCCTTATCGTGAGCATACTCAACAACCTGCTTGGTCAGCGCGATATTGTCCTCGAAAGACTTAGAAGAAGCGTCGATCATAACGGAGGTGAATCCACCGTCGATACAAGACTTACAAAGTTCGAAGGTGTCGCCATGATCTAAGTGCAGCGCGATCGGAATCTGGGGATTCTCTGCTACTGCCGCCTCAACCAGCTTCACCAGATAGGTGTGGTTAGCGTATGCGCGCGCACCCTTGGAAACCTGCAGGATAACAGGGCTGTTCAGCTCGCCGGCCGCCTCGGTAATACCCTGGACGATCTCCATGTTGTTCACGTTGAAAGCGCCGACTGCATAACCGCCGTCATAAGCCTTCTTAAACATTTCTTTCGTTGTTACTAATGCCATACTGTTTTCTTCCTTTCTATTATAATTTTTTATTACTTTCCATCATCTGGAACCTAACTCTTATTTTAACAGCCATGTCCTCGAAAGTCAATGTATAACAGCTTCACTGTTTGCTACTCTGACTCCCTGGGGACACGGATCTCCAACGCCTGATGCCAGTTTTCGATCTGTACCTTGCAGTGTTCTCCGCCAAACTCTCCGTCCAGCGTCCACGCAACCGGTTCTTCCGACTCCACCTTCATGCTCTCCGTCGTGAACGTATAAATATATTCAGATTTTACCCTCTTATCTACCAGCGCAAGGATGATATTATTGATATCCAGCGGATTGGAAGGCTTGCGGATCAGTGTCACCTCAAAGACACCGTCGTCCAACGCCACGTTCTGTCCGGTAATTCCACGGAAACCGCCCACGGAATGAGAATTGGTGATCATACCGTAGAGGAACTCCCCCTCGATGACCTCCTCGTTACAGGTAATCTTCAAAGGATAAGCGCGCACAGAGGGAAGACGCTTTACGCCCTCTATCAGATAGGCGGCGTGTCCAAGTACATTTTTTGTATCCTGAGACGTGCCGTAGGACACGTCCGTGAAAATGCCAAAGGCCGCCACATAGATGAATGTGCCCCCGTTAAACTTTCCCACATCACAGGCAAAGGTTCTGCCGTTTACCACCACATCCGCCGCCTGCAGCATACTCTTGGGGATTCCCAGACTGTTTGCGAAATCGTTCGTGCTGCCCGCAGGGACATAGCCTATGGGAAGCCGCTCTTTGGACTTCATCATTCCCCGCACGACCTCGTCAAGGGTGCCGTCGCCGCCGCTGCAGGCTACGATCTCATAACCGCCGCGCCTCTCCTGCACTGCCTTGACAGCGTCCCCCGGCGCCTGCGTGGGATAAGCCGTCACCTCATAGCCCGCCTTCACAAAGGTATCGATGATATCCAAAAGATTACTTCGGATCTGCGCCTTACCCGCTCTTGGATTATAGACGAAAAGCATCTGTCTTGCCATACTCGCATTCTCCTTTATATAGTCAGGACTACCGGCTTAGCCGGTAGCCTGCACTACCCCTATAAGGGGCTATTA
>CAZUZZ010000327.1:0-2320 GCA_964625055.1 uncultured Bacteroides sp.
GTGCTCACCTGCGACAGGGATATGACGCACCACACGAAAAGGATGCAGATGCCCCAACAGCTCTTCGAGGTCAGCTCATTATAGGTTGCGCGTTCGTAAGCGTTTTTACGAAACACCAGGAAAAAGGCGAGGGCAAATAGCACAAGCATAACGATCAGATAAAGATATCCTGCTGCGCTTGGAGCAGCCAGATCCAAAACCTGTCTGATCACATAGACCTCGGAAATATCAAGCTGGGCGGCTACCTCAAAAAGCTTGCCGCTAAAGCGGAGATGGGAAAGGTTCTTAAATAACTGTATCGCTGGCAGCATACCCTCACTTCTGAAAAAGAAGAGGGAGAGATTAAAGAGCGTGAAGGTCCATCCCAGCCAGGCAGGAATGTGAAAGCGGGAGGGACGTTTCTCCTCTCTGCCGCGGATGCCCACAATGCCCAGATTGTCCCAGACCACCAGAAGTCCCTGCATCGCGCCCCAGGCTACATAGGTCCAGGCAGCGCCGTGCCACAGGCCGCTTAAAAGAAAGACAAGGAAGGTGTTTAAGAGCATACGTGCCTTACCCCGCCTGCTGCCTCCCAGCGGAATATAGACATAGGTGATAAAAAAGCGGGACAGCGTGATATGCCATCGTTGCCAAAATTCCTTGATGCTGCAGGAACGGTAGGGAGAATCGAAGTTCAGGGGCAGTTCAATGTGGAACATCCTGCCCAGGCCGATTGCCATATCGGAGTAGCCGCTGAAATCGAAGTACAGTTCGAAGGTATAGGATAAAATAACGAAAATGGTAGAGACCGCATCCAGAGAGAAGGTCTGCGCAAAACCATAGTTTGCCATCAGGGCAAAAGTATCCGCCAAAAGCACCTTTTTGGATAGCCCCAGAACAAAAAGATAGATGCCTCTGGCGAAGGAAGCGCTGTCAAAACGGCGTCTCGACAGATCTTCAAACTGAGGGATCATCTCTTTGTATAGCACGATGGGGCCTGCGATCAGCTGCGGGAAAAAGGTCACGAAGGTCAGGTAATTGATGAAATCATAATGTTCGCATCTTCCAAGCGTCCGGTCGATGATAAAGGACATCTGCTGGAAAGTGAAGAAGCTGATACCAAGAGGCAGCAGGATATGTTTCAGGGTAAAGTCCGTGTGAAAGGCAAGGTTGATATTCTCAATGAAAAAATCATAATACTTAAAGTAAAACAAAATGCTCAAATTTAAGACAATTCCGGCGAGAAGCACGATGCGATTATCCAAGGGCAGCGGGGTCTTATGTGTCGCCGGATCTGCGGCTTGTGCCGGTTCGGGATGGGGTATTTTTGTAAGCAGGAAGCTTAAGGCATAGTTCAGGCAGATACTGCATAGAATGATCGCCAGATAACGGGCATTAAAGTAGCCGTAAAACCACAGAGACATACCGGCCAGAAAAAGACTCGCCGTCTTATATTTCCCAAGCCGGTTCAGGCCGTACCAGCCAATCAGCGCGATGGGCAAAAATATAAAGATAAAAATGTAAGAATTAAATAACATAAAGTACCCCGGTACATATTTTTCTAAATACAGGTAAAAAATATTTATTGTTATAGTAGTATATCAAATTCAGCCGCGGCTATCAAACATTTATGACAGGGAGGAATATTATGCGAAAAGCAATCATGATATTGGCGGTTTTGGGATCGCTTCTTTTGACAGGATGCAAGGAGGATCTGCCGGAGGATGAGCTGGTCAACGGGAAGGAGGCCTTCGGTGTACAGCAGAATGGAGAGGATCTTCAGGCCAGCAGTTTTCCCCTTTTGCAGGAGAGAGGATATCAGGGAGAGCGGAATTTTTATACGCTGTCACAGCTAAAGGGGGAGGTAAAAGCCCTTTTAGGAGATCATTATTGGCCGGAGGTCAATCTTACGGCGGCGGAGCTGGAGAAGCTGACAGGGATCACAGAGGATATGTATGTGGATTTTCTGGCGGAGAAACAGATTCTTGACGCTCACATAGATACCATGATCCTCATCCATGCGAAAGAAGACTATGTGGGCGAGATTGAACAGGCTATTGAGGACTATCGAAGCGGCATCATCGAGCAAAACAGAAATTATCCGCAAAATTTATGTAAGGCCAAGGCCTCCCGCATGGAGACCATCGACGATTACGTATGTTTTGTGCAGCTGGGAGCGGATACCACAGCCCTGGCGGACAAAGGGCAGGAGGCGGTGATGGCATACTGCCTGGAGGAGAACGAGAAGGCGTTGTATGTGCTGGAACAGGCAATCTTGAAGGAATAGTCGCAGGATCAGCATCCTGCGACCAAAGAATTGCGTTGCAATTCTTTCTTAAAT
>CAZUZZ010000328.1:0-2302 GCA_964625055.1 uncultured Bacteroides sp.
AGCGATCCAATCAGCTTTTGTATGTGGGGATGCAGTATCCCGGCGGCGTTCTGCTGCGGGTGCTGAGACTGGTGCTGAAACTGTATGACAGAAAGTGAGAAGGGGCATGATCATCATAAGAGTGATGGGCGGCTTGGGCAACCAACTGCAGCAGTATGCACTGTACAGAAAATTTCAGAGTATGGGAACACAGGCGCGTCTGGATCTTTCCTGGTTTTCTGAGAAAACCCAGGCGGAAGCGGCGGCGCCCAGACGGTTTGCTCTCTCCGATTTTGTAGATCTGTCATTGGAGGAAGCTTCCGGTAAGGAGGTGCGCGCTCTGTTGGGGAGAGCTTATGAGGAGCCGGCAGGTCTGGCGGAGAAGCTGAAGCGGCGGCTTGCGCCAAAGAGGCTGCCCCTGTTTGAGGAATCGGAGATGTTTCACGGGGAAGTTTTGTCCTGGGATGATCGATATCTGGTGGGATACTGGGCCTGCGAGGCATATTATGCGGATATTCTGGAGCGCCTTCGGGCAGAGATCCGTTTTCCGAAGGGCGGCGATCAGAGAAATCGTGAGACGATGGAAGAGATGGCGGGACAGACCGCTGTCAGTATCCACATCCGCCGGGGAGATTATCTGGATGCAGAGAATGCGGCGATGTTTGGCGGTATCTGTACGGAGGCGTATTATGATACTGCCATTCGTTATATGAAGGAGAGATGTCAGGAAGCGGTCTTTTATGTCTTTTCGGATGATACGGATTATGTGCGTGACCACTATCGGGGAGCGGAGTACCGTATTGTGGACTGGAACCGTGGGGAGGACAGCTTCTATGATATGCAGCTGATGAGCTGCTGTAAGCATAATATCTGCGCCAACAGTACCTTTAGCTTCTGGGGAGCGCGCCTGAACGGAACTGCCGGTAAGATCATGATAAGGCCTTCGATCCACAAAAACACCCAGGTTTGTGTACCTGAGCAGATGAAAAAGCTCTGGGCGGGATGGACGCTTGTCACACCGGCGGGAGAATGCTATACTTAAACAAATATAGATTTGAAAGGTATCATTATGGAACAGAAAAACGACAGGATCGTCATGTATCTTCACGGCGGCAGCGGGAATCATGGCTGTGAGGCGATTGTCAACAGCACCTGCCATATGATAGAGGAAATTCCGAAGCTTCTTGTGACCAACAGCGAGCAGGAGGACAGACACTACTCAGTGGAACCGCTCTGCGATATTTTGGAGGAACGCAAGATCGCTGAGCATTTTTTCGCCCATGTGTGGTATTATGTGTGGCGGAAAGTGTTTCGGGATCCGGAGTCTTTTATGCGCTATCGATTCCGGGAGGTGATGGGAAAAGATCTCGCCCCGCTCTATCTGTCGATCGGCGGCGATATGTACTGCTATGAACTGTCGAAGAAGGAGGCGATCACCGCCAACAGCGCTTTTTGCAGGGCGGGAGCGAAGACGGTTCTCTGGGGCTGCTCTCTGGAGCCGGAGCTGTTACAGGAGCCGGAGGTGGTAGAGGATATGAAGCGCTATGCGCTGATCACGCCCAGAGAGTCGATCACTAGCGAAGCTCTTGCGGCGGCGGGGATCACGGAGAATGTGAAGCAGTTTCCGGATCCGGCCTTTGCATTGCAGCCGGAGAAGACGAAGCTTCCTTACGGTTTTCAGGAGGGGAATACCATCGGGATCAACATCAGCCCGATGATCCTCAGACATGAAAGCAAAGAGGGTATAACGATAGAAAACTATCGAAAACTGATAGACCATATTTTGGAGACCAGTGATTGTCATATCGCGCTGATCCCCCATGTGATGTGGAAACACAATGACGACAGACTGACCATAAAGGAGCTGTACGGCGTGTATCAGGGAAATGACAGGGTGGTACAGTTTCCGGATATGTCCTGTCAGAAAGTAAAATATGTTATCTCTAAATGCCGGGCTTTTATCGGTGCCAGAACACATTCTACCATTGCGGCCTACTCTTCCGGGGTCCCCACGCTGGTGGTTGGATATTCTGTGAAGGCGAGAGGGATCGCAAGAGATCTGTTTGGCACGGAGGAACATTATGTACTGCCGGTGCAGACGCTCTCGGATCCGAAGGAGCTGATCGAGGCATATGAGTGGATGATGGCCAGAGAGGGCGAGATCCGCGACAGGCTTTCTGAAATCATGCCTTCCTACTGTGAGGAGGCTGCCAAGGCGGGGGACGAGATCCGTAAATTGTGGCAGGCTCTGCATGAAAGCGAATAAACTATGGGCAGAATACAAAAAGCCGGAAAAAATATCATATTCGGATATATCAGCAAC
>CAZUZZ010000329.1:0-2296 GCA_964625055.1 uncultured Bacteroides sp.
CGACCAGATTGGGGGCAAGATGTTTTCGCAGAATGTGAAAAAAACCGCCGCCCAGACATCTGGCCGCCAGTATATACTCCGTGTTTCGCAAAATCTTAATCTCAGTCCGCACCACCTTCGCCATGCTCATCCATCCGGTCAGACCGATCACCAGAGCCAGGCCGAGGACATTCTCCCCACCCACAGCAGCCTGCAAAAAGACAGTGAGCAGAAGATTCGGCACGCTTAAGAAAATATCCGTCACCCCCATGATCCCCTCGTCGATCCGAGGGCTCGCACAGGCGCTCACGCTTCCCACCAAAACCGCAATCACCGTGGACAGAAGGGTTGCCAAAAAGCCTATTCCAAGGGAGAGTCCGCCCCCGTACCAGATCATAGAAAAAATATCCCGTCCCATGGTATCCGTTCCGAAGAGAAATTCCCGGTTGGGCGCCGTGTTATAGTTGTCCAGATCCATATAGGCCGGATTCCCTGTCATGAGCAGAGCACAAATCAGGCACCCAATGACTATAATAGTCAATACAAGTAGAGAAAGCCAGGGGCATTTTTTCTTCACCATCTCTGCGCCTCCCCTGTCTTTACCCCTCTTCCGGCGCGCATCCGGGGATCCAGACGCTCATTCAAAATCTGCGCCAGCATATTGCAGAAAATGACCAGCGCACCGGTGAGGAGACTTAAAAGCATCAGCAGATTATAGTCCTGATATCTGGCGCTCTCGTAGACCAGTGTGCCGATGCCTGGATAGGAGAAAACCGTCTCCACCACATAGGTACCACCCAGAATGTGAGGCAGGGCAATCGCCATCATACTCAGATAGGATGGCAGGGCATTTCTCAGGCAATGCCGGCACAACACCTGTATTCCGGACAATCCTTTCATTCTGGCCAAAAGCACATAGTCCTGCCGCGTTTCCTCCAACAATCTGTTGCGGAGCAGATAGGCGTAATACCAGAGGTGCCCCAGCACCACCACGATGAGCGGCAAGATCAGATGCCGCACCCTGTCTCCTGGATCGTTCTCCCTGCCGATCGTGTATGCACCCGCGCTGGGCAGCCACCCAAGGTACACGGCAAATAGCAGGATCAAAAGCAATGACAGCCAGAATTCAGGAATACAGCTTGTAACCGTGCCGATCGTACAGATCACCCGGTCTATCACTTTCTCCTCCTTCCACGCGCAGAACAGTCCGAGAAGAAGCGCCAGCACAAAGATAATCACAAAACCGAGACCGCCCAGCAGAATCGTATTGCTAAACCGCGTGGCGATCACTTCTTTCACATCCATCTTATATTTATAGGAAATGCCGAAGTCGCCATGAAGCGCTCCCGCAAACCACCGCACATACTGTACGGGAATCGCTTCCCGCAGGCCCAGCTTCTCCTCCGCCTGCTCCCGCTCTTCGACACTCATTTTCTCCACACGATCTCCATAGTAGGAGCGCAGAGGATCGCCGGGTGCCATTCTGGAAATAGTAAACACCAGAATGGACAGCAGAAAAATACTTCCTATGCATTTTATAATGAGCCCACCCGCCCTGATCATATCCTGTTTCATCCGTCTATTCCATTGTCCACTCTGCAATATTCCAAAAAATACCTACACCGTGATGGCCCATGACCGTATCCGCAGAGATGCCTTGAATGGAGGCATCCGCCACATAATTCGCATCCACATAGCAAATAAAAGCGTAGGCGGGATCCTTCGCCAATTCCTCCTGAAAGCGATCGTAGGCCGCGGCGCGGATTGCATCGTCATCGGATCTGCGCGCCTGTGTCAGATATTGATCCACCAGCACATTGGAGTAACCGCTATAGTTCGCACCCTTGTCCGTGCCAAAGACCTTGTAGGTGTGGTCATCCGCATCGAAAGGGCTGCCCCAGCCGATCAGATAAGCCATCTGTCCGCCCCAGTCCACCTGGGCAGGAATTTCCACCGTACAGTCAATTCCCACCTCCCGGATCTGCTGGGCCGCCGCCTGCGCAATATCCAGCCTCACCTGGTCGCCTGCGCCCACGCTGATCACAAAGGCAAGCTTCTCCCCGTTCCTTTCGTAAAAACCATCCTCTCCGATCACACATCCGACTGCCTCCAACACCGCTCTGGCCTTCTCCGGATCATAGTCATAATGCTCCACCGCCTCGTTATTGTATCGGTTTCTCTGAAGCGGTCCGTAGGCGGGAATACCCTGCCCTAAGAGCACCGCAGAAATAATTGACTTCCGGTCAATAGCATAGCAGACCGCAGGAATGATATCTCTGTTTTCCGTCCAATATGCATTGTGAAAATTAAACAGAAT
>CAZUZZ010000330.1:0-2259 GCA_964625055.1 uncultured Bacteroides sp.
GAGGAGATTTATGAGATCGACAGGGAGACGGGAGAAAAGAGGCTGTTTATGCAGATTGATATCAGTCCCGACGTATTCTGTGTGTGGGAGAAGTATTTGGCGGCCAAAGATGAACGGGACGGCGTTTTTTTGTATGATCTGGATACCGGAGAGAAAATCGAGGACGAGGTGCTCTCGGATTTTGTGGCGCGGAATTATAAACGTGACGATAATGTGGTCACTTCCACCTATACAATTTTTCCGGCGGAGGACGGCGGCATCTATTTGGCAGGGGCGAAGGGCCTGCACCGCCATGTGATCGGCGGGGCTGTGATGGAACAGGTGATCAACGGCGGACTTTGCGGCTTAAGCGATCCCAGCAATCCTGTGTCTGTCATGATGCGGACTACAAACGACGGATTTATGGCGGCCTATTCAGAAGGAAAGATATCTTCCTTTACCTATGATCCCGATGTGCCGTCCACCCCTTCACAGACTCTTTCCGCTTACAGCCTGACGGAAAGCGACGTGCTCAGACAGGCGATCACGCGCTATCAGGAGGCCAATCCCGACGTCTATGTGGAATATCGGGTGGGCCTTTCCGAGGAGGGCGGCGCCACGAAGGAGGATGCCATCAAGAAATTGAACACAGAAATCATGGCGGGCAAGGGGCCCGATTTACTGGTTCTGGACGGTCTGCCCACAGATTCCTACAGGGAGAAAGGCGTGCTTTTAGACATAAGCCCATATCTGGCGGAGCTGGAAACAAAGGAATCGCTCTTAGCCAATATCAAGGAGAGCTTTACGGAGGACGGAAAGATTACTATGATTCCGGCGGCAGTCACTCTGCCCATGTATTACACAGTGCAGGAAAACATGACGGACGTGTCGGATCTCTCCGCGCTGGCGGATATGTTTGAAAAACTGCGTAAGGACCATCCCGGCGAGGAGCTGATGGAACTGTACAGCAAGGATATGCTGTTTGACGCGGTCTTTCCCGTATCCGTGCAAAATTGGATCACGGATGCCGGAGAGCCGGATATGGAGAAAATTTCTGGGGATCTGGAACAGATGAAGCGCATTTATGACGCTTGCATGGAGGGGCTGCCGGATCGGGTTCTGTTGAAATACAAAGGTTATATGGAGAATATCTCAAGCAGCGATAAAGCTTCTGCCTACAATGATCTGGGAGGCGGTGGTGTGCAGATCGCGGGCAGCAATGTACAGGTGAGTATGGGCGCTTTGACAAACGGATATAATTACGGGCTTCTGCAGTCGGTGAAGCGTATGGAAGGGAAGGAGGACAATCGGTTGGCACAGATTCCCGGCAGCGCTGCGGATGCCTTTACGCCGGTTGCCCTGATGGGCATTAACGCTGCTTCCCAAAAGTCTGACCTGGCAGGAGATTTTATGCAGATGATTCTGTCGAAGGAGATGCAGTCCATGATCTATCCCACCGGTTTTCCGATCAACGAGGAAGGACTGGAACGCTATCTGGAAAGCCTGGGCGGACAGGTGCCGGAGAGTTTGCGCAAGCCGGGTGAGCCATACGGTTCCTATGGGCTTGCCTCGGATGACGGGATTATTATCGTGAATATGTATGTGCCGACTAAAGAGGAGGCAGAGGAAATATGCGATACTCTGAAAACGGTGCGTACACCTTATCTGCGGCAAGAGGCTTTGGAGGATGCGGTGCGGGAGATGGCGGAGATTTATTTGGACGGCATATGCAGTTTAGAGGAGACGATGGATGGCATACGGGAGAAGAGCAAAATTATTATGGCGGAATAAGAAAAGACTTCCTTTTCTGCTTTTTCTGCTGCCAAGCTTTGCCGGGGTGACGCTGTTTGTGCTGCTTCCCTTTCTGGATGTGATGAAGCGCTCTGCACAGACGGCTGTTACCGGGGAGTTTACAGGGTTTAAAAATTACAATGTTATTTTCCATAACCAGGCCTTTCTGCTGGCGGTGGCAAACACGCTTCGATTTACCGTTGTCTGCATTCCGCTGCTGGTGCTTGTGGGCCTTTTGATCGCTTTTCCCTTAAGTAGTTTTCAGAATGCGGGACTGATCAAGTCGGTTTACCTGTTCCCCCTTGCCATGCCCACAGCCACCATCGTACTGGTCTGGAAAATGGTTTTTTACAGACAGGGATTTTTCAATCTTGTTTTGACAAAGCTGGGGGAACTGACCGGATCGTGGGGGCCTGTCACTACGGATTATTTGGCCACGGGAGCCTCCTTCTGGGTGCTGGTGGCGAGCTATCTGTGGAAAAATACGGG
>CAZUZZ010000331.1:0-2254 GCA_964625055.1 uncultured Bacteroides sp.
ATTTTGATTTCTGGGGCTATTCCGTGATGGCGATGGGACTCGGTAAGATGCTTGGCTTTCGGATTCCCCGCAATTTCAACGAGCCTTATACCTCGCGTTCTGTTTCAGAATTCTGGAGAAGATGGCATATTACGCTTGGGAGCTGGTTTCGGGAATACGTCTATATTCCGCTGGGGGGAAACCGTAGAGGGAATGCCAGAACGATCCTTAATCTGCTTGTTGTCTGGGCGCTCACGGGACTCTGGCATGGTGCGGCATGGAATTTTTTGCTCTGGGGCATTGTCTTTTTCCTGCTCATTTCCCTGGAGAAGCGCACCTATGGCAAATGGATCGAGGAAAGCAGAGTGCTGGGACATCTGTACACGATCCTTTTGATCCCTGTCACCTGGATGATCTTTGCGATCACAGATATGGAGCAGCTTGCGGCGTATCTGGGCAATCTGATCGGCTATCACCGGGAGACGGTTCTGGTAGGAACCACACAGCTTATGAGGTATCTCAAAGAATATGGCATATTATTGATAGCGTGTGTTATTTTTGCGACGCCCCTGCCCGGCAAGCTGTATCATAAATGGCGGGATCGTTGGTTCATGGTGTTGATTCTTCTGGCAGTGTTCTGGTTCTCGGTAAGAGGAATCATTCGAGGGGACAATAATCCGTTTCTGTATTTTAGATTTTAACGCGCACGTGTTTGTATAAAGAGGCATGAGATGAATAATAATAAGATAAGAACTTGTCTGGAAATCGCATATAACTGTCCGTTTCTTTTGCTGATCTTTTCGACTTCTTTCCTTTTTTTTATTTATTCCGGCGTTTCGAATGGACGTGATACCGATCAAAGCATAGCGGCAATTCAAATGGACGTTGAGGGGGAAATACCAGAAGAATATGATGATACAGATGATGTAACTAACGAAAATACAAACAAAATCGAGTCTGATATCGAAGAAGATGAATCTTTGGAAGAGACGGAAATGTCTCCCCAAAATGAAAATACTCTGGAAAATGCAGGAACACGCAAGGAAGAAAGTGCGAATATAGAAAATAAAGCGGAACGAAAAAACGATTCGACAAAATCGCAAAGTGCCGTAGTTAAGAGGGTGGAGAAGGAAAGAGCCACAAAATTCGTGGAATATACGCCTTTGGAAATAGATTCCATATATTACTCGGATGCAGGAAAAGTTGCATTGACCACCACCTATGACTATGTGTTGGAGAACGATAGTTATTTTAATGATGCCGCTTTTATGGGCGATTCCCGGACTTTGGGCATATCGGACTATGCCGGATTTGACGAAGCGGATTTTTTCTGTGAAAACGGCATGACCATCTTTAAGCTGCTGGAGGATGCGGGAGTGACCTATCAGAAGACCGGGGAGAAGGTTGATCTGAAAGAAATGTTGCAGGAGAAGCATTACGGTAAGATATATATCATGCTGGGAATGAATGAACTGGGGTACGGAGATACCAACAGGTATATGAAGCAGTATCTGAAGGTGCTGCGCCAGATCAGGGAGTGGCAGCCTGATGCGGTCATCTTTATCATGGCGAATCTTCATGTGAGTCAGGAAAAGAATAATATGGAGTCGGAGTTTAACAATGTCAATATCAACGACAAGAATGTGGCTTCGGCCCGTCTCGCCAACGGTCAGGATATCTTTTATCTGGACTGCAATCCGCTTTTTACAGACGATGAGGGGTATCTGCAGGCGGATCTCACCTTTGACGGGGTGCACCTTTATGCCCAGCATTATGAGAAGTGGCGCGAATTTCTGCTGGAACACGGTGTGGAGCCGGACAGTATTAAAAATAACGAATGATATGTATTGCGTACAGGAACGGACGGGGAGGCATTTCTCATGGGGGAACAAATTCGGCTCAATAAATATCTGGCTTCCTGTGGGGTATGTTCCAGGCGGGATGCGGATAAGCTGATAGAGGCGGGAGTTGTCTGTGTAGACGGGGAGACAGCGAACCCGGGCAGACGGGTGACAGGAGCCGAGCAGATCACGGTCCGGGGGAAACTGCTGCAGGGGCCTGACGAGAAGGTAGTGTTAGCCTACTATAAGCCTCTGGGTGTGGTGTGTTCTGAGCGGGATGCCCATGCGGCCCGGCTGGTGACGAAGGAATTAGGGTACGGGAAAAGGGTAACCTATGCGGGGCGCTTGGATAAGGACTCCGAGGGCCTGCTTTTGCTGACCAATGACGGCGAACTCATCGAGGCGATGATGCGGGGCAGGAACAGGCATGAGAA
>CAZUZZ010000332.1:0-2234 GCA_964625055.1 uncultured Bacteroides sp.
CCGGCAAGCTCGATATGCTCCATCACCGCGGGTACGAATGCGTGGGTGCCGTCGCTGATCGCATCCGCCTCGCACTCCAGCGCATGGTTTAAGAAACGATCGATCAAAATCGGACGATCGGGCGTCACGCCCACAGCCGCATTCATGTATTCCGTCATACTCTCATCGTCGTAGACTACCTCCATACCTCTGCCGCCCAACACATAGGAAGGACGCACCATCACCGGATAGCCAATCTCTGCCGCAATGGCAAGAGCCTCCTCCACCGTGGTGGCCATGCCCGACTCCGGCATGGGAATCTCCAGCTTCTCCATCATGGCGCGGAACTGGTCGCGGTCCTCCGCCAGATCAATGACGGAAGGAGATGTGCCCAGGATCCTGACCCCGTTCTGCTCCAGCTCAGAAGCCAGATTGAGCGGCGTCTGCCCGCCAAACTGTGCGATCACACCTAACGGCTTCTCCTTGTTATAAATGCTCAGTACATCCTCCAGCGTAAGAGGCTCAAAATACAGCTTATCGGAGGTGTCATAGTCGGTGGACACCGTCTCCGGGTTACAGTTCACAATGATGGTCTCAAATCCCAGCTTTTTCAGCGCCATCGCCGCATGGACACAGCAATAATCGAACTCGATTCCCTGTCCGATACGGTTGGGGCCGCCTCCCAGGATCATGATCTTAGGCTTATCTTCATTCACCGGGTTTTTATCCGGCGCATTGTAGGTAGAGTAAAAATATGCGCTGTTTTCCGTGCCGCTGACGTGCACGCCCTCCCAGGCCTCCTCCACGCCCAGCGCAAGGCGGCGCTCTCTTATAGCCGCCTCCGAAACCTCCAAAAGCTGGCTCAAATATTTATCGGAGAAGCCGTCCTTTTTCGCTGTGATCAGCATCTCATCAGGCAGCATTTTGCCCTTATGCTGTAAAATAGCCTCCTCTTCCTCCACCAGCTCCTTCATCTGCTCGATAAAGTATGCCTTTACCTTGGTGATCTCAAAGATCTCCTCCACCGTAGCGCCCTTGCGCAGCGCCTCGTACATGAGAAAATGCCGCTCACTGGAAGGCGTGTTCAGTCTCCGCAGCAGCTCCTCCTTCGGCAAAGTGTCAAAATCCTTAGCGTGCCCCAGACCGTAACGCCCTGTCTCCAGGGAACGGATTGCCTTCTGGAAAGCTTCCTTATAGGTCTTGCCGATGCTCATGACCTCGCCCACGGCGCGCATCTGGGTTCCCAGCTTATCCTCCACACCCTTGAACTTCTCAAAGGCCCAGCGTGCAAACTTGATCACCACATAGTCGCCATCCGGCACATATTTATCTAAGGTTCCGTATTTTCCACAGGGAATATCTTTCAAGGTAAGACCTGCCGCCAGCATGGAAGATACCAGCGCGATCGGAAATCCCGTGGCCTTGCTCGCCAGTGCGGAAGACCGGGATGTACGGGGATTGATCTCAATGACAATGATCCGGTCCGTCACCGGGTCGTGTGCGAACTGTACGTTCGTGCCGCCGATCACCTGCACCGACTCCACGATCTTGTAAGCCTGCTCCTGTAATTTTTTCTGACATTCCTCAGAAATGGTCAGCATAGGGGCTGAACAGAAGGAATCTCCTGTATGCACGCCCAGTGGATCGATATTTTCAATGAAGCATACGGTGATGATGTTATTCTCTGCATCCCGTACTACCTCCAGCTCCAGTTCCTCCCAGCCGAGGATGGATTCCTCCACCAGCACCTGCCCCACCAGACTTGCCTGCAGGCCTCTGGCACATACTACCTTCAGTTCCTCTTTATTGTATACCAGACCGCCGCCTGCGCCGCCCATAGTATAGGCGGGACGAAGCACAACGGGGTAGCCGAGTTTCTCTGCGATGGAAAGCGCCTCCTCCACGGAGTAGGCCACCTCACTGCGGGCCATCTCAATACCCAGCTTATTCATGGTCTTCTTAAATTCGATGCGGTCCTCTCCACGCTCAATGGCATCCACCTGTACACCGATCACCTTCACCTGGTACTTATCCAGAATACCGGCCTTATTTAACTCTGCACACAAATTGAGGCCCGACTGCCCTCCCAGATTGGGAAGCAGTGCGTCAGGGCGCTCCTTTGCAATGATCTGCTCTAACCGCTCCACATTGAGCGGTTCAATATAAGTCACATCCGCCGTCTCCGGATCTGTCATGATCGTCGCCGGATTGGAATTAACCAGTACGATCTCATATCCCAGCTTCTTAAGCGCCTT
>CAZUZZ010000333.1:0-2233 GCA_964625055.1 uncultured Bacteroides sp.
GATATTCTCTCGGAAGATGATATAGACTTGTTTGGTCAATACAAATTATTGATCACACCGGCCCTCTACAGTGTCTCCGATGACCTCACGCAGGCACTGGCTCGATACGTGAAAGCGGGCGGCGTTCTGCTCTCCACCTTCCGGACAGCGGTGGCCGACAGAATGTTAAAGATCTATCACGACGATCTGCCCCACGGCCTGACCCAGGTTTTCGGTATGACCTACGACCAGTTTACGGACGGCATCAACGTGGGATTAAAAGAGATACGATTTGAGAGTCCGACTGAGCCAGTCAATCAAAAAAGCAACACAGAAAGCAACCACTGTGTCCGCCACTGGATGGAGCTGCTTCTTTCCGAAGAGGCAGAAACACTGGCCTCCTACGATCACCCCCACTGGGGCAGCAATGCCGCCGTCACGGGAAATACTTACGGTACCGGCTATGCTGCCTATCTGGGCTGCTACACGGACGCAGAAACGGTCAAGCCGCTGCTGGTGTTCCTCTGCGAAAAAGCCGGCATACCGCTTCCTGAAGAGTGCTATCCTGTCATCGTCAAACGGGGGATCAACGCCCTGCAAAAGGAGATCGTCTACTACTTCAACTATTCCGAAGATCCGCAGACGATCACTTACCATGGTGCAGACGCTGCTCTTCTGCTTGCAGGACATACCCGCTCAGAACAGATTCCCGTTTTGAAAGACGGCGATACCCTGACACTTGCCTGCTGGGATTTCCTCATTCTGGAGCGTGACCTCTCCTAAAAGATTCCCATAAACTTCTCCTGGAAGTTGGAGCATAGTTCTTCAAAATCAGCATATTGCAGCTGAGCGCTGTCCCGGAAACGGCGGCGCCATTCATCCCGAATGGCGTCCGCCAGAAGCACTGCGCACTCACTCTGGGTCAAAAGGATCGCCGGGAACACATAATAGATCATCATCAGATTGATATCCATCTGGCTTCTGCCGCTGATCTTTCCCCGCTTGGCAAAACGCTGCTCCACCACGCCGGCCAACGCTTCCGCCACCTGTGCGGCAGCAGCCTCCCGGTCTGCGGCCTGCTCCACCAGACCTGTCATCTCCGCAAGAGTCTGCTGATTTTTTTCGCGAAACTGCTCCATCCGCTCCTTATAAACCTTTTTCTTGATGCGGTACAGCATCGCCTCCATGTTGTCAAACATCATCTCTGCCTGTTCTAACATCGTTTCCTTCCTTTCCGCATTTTTTCCTTGCGCAACTTATTCACCTATGTTATAATGAGTCTCGGCGGTTTTCCTATAACCGCTATACTGAAGGGGCATAGTTCAAAGGTAGAACAGTGGTCTCCAAAACCATCGATGTGGGTTCGATTCCTACTGCCCCTGTTATTATGACCCGTGAGTCCGGCTCACGGGTTTTTCAGTATCATCTTCTAAAGAGAGGACTTACATATGGCTAAAAAACTCATCTCCATACTGGGGCTTACACTTATTCTTTCCCTGTCTGTCTGCGCCTGCGGCGAAGAGAAGTCCTTCTTATCCGCCACCGATTACGAGCTGGACGCAGAGACGGCACAGACCATTCGGGGCGTCAAGATCGGCGACGACTCGGAAACTTTTCTCGCTGCCTACAGGGACTATGATATCTTATCCAGTATAAACGGCGGCGACTATCGGTTCCTTCCCGTCGAGGAGATTCCCTTTACCTCCAGTCTGACCACGATCCTGCCCTCCTTCTTCGTAGACGGCAGCGCCATCGATCTTGACAGCTTCTGTGAGGAGAACGGCATCGAAAAGGAATCACTTTTATCCTTCCTGACCGATGAATCCTATCTGGAGATGCACACCGTACTCTATCAGTATCTCGTCTTTACCTGGGAAAACGGCAAGATCACCGACATCCGCTCCGAATCCATGGATTATAACCGGGACGGTTCTTACTATGAGGCGAACTGACTCTCATAGAGTCCGGCGTAAAAGCCTTTCTTTGCGAGCAATGTCTCGTGGTTACCCTGTTCTATGATATTCCCGTCCTTCATGACAAGGATCACATCCGCCTCCCGTATGGTGGAGAGCCTGTGAGCCACGATAAAGCTGGTCCTGCCCTGCATCATAGTGGCAAACGCCTTCTGTATCCGTATCTCCGTACGGGTATCAATGGAGGACGTAGCCTCATCCAGAATCAGCATGGGCGGCAGACACAGCATGACTCTGGTGATACAGAGAAGCTGCTTCTGTCCCTGAGACAGACTTCCTCC
>CAZUZZ010000334.1:0-2219 GCA_964625055.1 uncultured Bacteroides sp.
CGGGACATACCATAAGAAGTGACCAAAGCAGTCAATAAAAACAGTTCCAACGCCGGGGCAAACAGACCGACGCCCGCATCCCCTATGACACGGGAAAGCGGGATCCGCATAAAAAGAAGGATCATATAGGACACGATCCCCGCAGAGAGAACGATCCTGTTTTTCAGATTTTTAGCCATCCATTGTATTTTCATTGTCAACCTCAGTATATTCCCTGAAAATCAGTCCCTCGTGATGCCAAGCGCTGCAAGCACAGCCTCCTGTTTTTCCTCCATCCGGGCTGCTTCCTTCTCCTCCATATGATCGTAACCGCACAGATGGAAAAGACTGTGTGCTACAAGAAAGGCAAACTCCCGCAACTCACTGTGACCGTACTCTTTTGCCTGCGACCTCACCCGCTCCACTGACAGAATGATGTCCCCGAGAACAAGCTCACCGCTGTCCGGGTCGAAACAGTCCGCCTCTGCTGTCTCCGCCACAGAAAAATCCCCCGGCGTTTCAAACTCCAGGTTGGGAAACGAGAGTACGTCCGTCTCTGCATCCATATCGCGATACTGTGCATTGTATTGCCGGATCCCTGCGCCGTCTGTCAGAAGAAGGCTCACTGTGGCCTCATAAGGGCACTCCTCCGCCGTAAGCACTGCCTCCATGACGCGGTCCAGAATCTCTTTTTCCGAAAAGGAAAAGGACTGCTCCGTCTCATTCTCAACGTAGGAAGTCATAATACAGTTTCTCCTGTAAAAAGATTTTTTTCATCTTATAAAGCTGTCCCAGAGAAATATCGTTTTCCCACAGCTCGTCCGTCTCAAATTTTTTACGGAACACGGTATCGATCAACTGGGCGTAGTCTAACTCCGCCTTCGGATCCTTCGCAAACAGATACAGGATCGAGGAGACGATACAATCCGCAAACAGCACCACGATGGTCTCCTTCGACACAACCTTTGCATCCGGATCCACATATTCCTTCAGGATCCGTTTTGTCTTGGGCGGAAAATGATATTTGTCACAGATCGAGGAAACATTCTCCCATATGTTTTCTCCCATGAGTTTTCCGATCCTGTGGTAATAGCCGCAGGCCTTTATCGCCGCATCGTCAAGCCCCAGATTTCTGGCGATCTTATCGCTCAGATAGGCCGTGTGAATGGCGTGATAATATTCCTCCTTGGAGAGTTCCTTCAGCTGTACGAGCAAAGGGCACTCCGGATCGTTGAGCTCCATATATTTATCCCGGTATCGATGGATCACTGTAGAGCTTACCATTTTCAGGCTGACCAGAAGAAGAATGCCGCACACCATCAGATTGATCACCGGTATCATAAACTGACCGATAGATAATTTTTCCTGGAAAAAAAGGATCACATTCGCAGTGAGGCACAAAGCCAGGATCATCATGGATATGAGCATGGGAATGGCTACCTTAAATTCCTCATCCAGATTGGCAAACACTAATATCCCCGCCATACCGCTGATAAAATACAGCCAGAAAATGGCATAGTCACAGCCCGCAAAATTCACGGAGAGGAGCAGGCATAAGCTTCCTGCCACAAGTCCCGTCATTCCGTTGCTGAACATGGCAAGCAAGACAAAGAATACCAGAAAAGGCCATCCCGTGACTGGCAGATACGGCAAAAATACCGCAATTATAAGCATGATCAGATATGTGAGCGAAAATCTCCCGTAACGCCCTTCGTTTCGATAGATAAAGAATCCGTTTATCTCGCTCATGACAAAGGAAAAGATGACGATCCCCGTTCCCGCCAGGATCATGACAACATTCCGGATCATAAGGTCCGTCTTACTCTGATAGAGCATGCTGCCCAACCATGCGATCACACCCGCCGCCGGAAACAGCAGGGTAAAGATCACGATTCTCTTTATGATATTACTGTTTTGTTGCTGCGTATTATTTTTTTCCACGTTCGTAATTCCTGTTTCTTATTTTTTGTTCGCCGCGCCGTTTTTCTCTGGCCTCATAATCGTCGTATGCCTTTACGATCTTTTGTACCAGCGGATGCCGCACCACATCCTTGCTGTTCAAGGTACAGAATGCGATATCGTCTATCTTGGAAAGCACCTTTCCTGCCACATCAAGCCCGGATCTTACATCCTGCGCCAGATCTTTCTGGGAAGCGTCACCGGTCACCACCACTTTAGAGCCGAAACCGATCCTGGTGAGAAACATTTTCATCTGCGCCGGTGTAGTATTCTGTGCCTCA
>CAZUZZ010000335.1:0-2219 GCA_964625055.1 uncultured Bacteroides sp.
TTCATCCTAGATAGAACCTCCGATAGCCCTCCGCCTGGCTGCGCACATCGAATCCCGCTGCTTTCAACTCTCCCGCCGTGTCCCGGCGTACATAATTCGCCTGTTTTAATATCTCCTGCGCCCAGACCTCTGCTGCTCCCTCTATGCTGAGATATGTCACGAGATCTGTAGCCTGAGCCTCCTTCGTGACAGTATCCGACACGATACACTTAAGCCCCGCTGCCTGGGCCTCCACCAGCACCCCTGGCAGTCCTTCGAAAAAGGAGGGCAGCAGAAACAGATCCATAGCCTGATAATATCGCTCCGCATCCTTGCGATTCCCCAAAAAACGTACCTTGTCAGCAATTCCCAGTTCTTTGCATTTTTCCTCCATAGCAGGCCTGTCCGCGCCGTCGCCCAGAAGGAGCAGCGCCGCGTCGGATCTTTCTTTGCAGACTGCCGCAAACACGTCCAACAGATAAGGATGATTTTTCTGATATTCAAACCGGCCCACATGGCCCAGCACCAGATACCCAGAGAGACCAAGCTGCGCCCGCATCTCTCCCCGCATCTTCTCATCGAAGGTAAATCGGCCCACATCAATGGCATTGTGGATGATCTTAACCTCTCCTGCCTCCATGGCCGCCTTGCCAAACACATCTTCACCCGCCAGAGTAGAGCAGGCAAAACAGCGGTCCGCTTTTTTTGCAAGACCCCGTCTGAAAAATTTCGTGGCAAGCCCCTTGGGACCCTTCACCACGCCTGCGTTCCTGGCGTGAGCCACCGTGACAGGCACTCCTGCCCTCTTGGCAATAGGAAGATAGATTCCCGCCGTGCTGGTCATATGCCCCTGCACCACCCGAAACTCCCGGTGCGCAGCAAAGAAATCCTGCACGGCTCTCCTGTAAGAAAAGTAATTATATACCCTAAATTTAGGGAGCACATAAATATGCCCTCCCAGTGCCTGAATTTCCTCGTCGTAAAACTCCGGTTTTCTTTGATCCACCGCCGCTGCATGGACCAGAAAGTCAAACTGGATCTCGTCTCTGTCCATCTGTCGGTAGAGATCCATGATACGGCTCTCCGCGCCGCCAAGTCCCACGCCGCCGAGCACGTGCAGTACTCGTATCGGATTTGTCATGACAACACATCTCCCATCTTCAACACAAGATCACTTTCATAGCGATCGATCAGAAGCGACCCGTCCACCGTACGCACCACCGGCTTGCCGTCAAAGACATCGATCACTTCTCCCGGCGCATATTCCGAAAAATCGATCATCTCATCGAAGGGATGCGCCTCCCAGATCCTCACTTCCGCCTCCCGGCACAGGGCAAAGGCGCCCGGGAAGGGTGCCGCCACTCCGCGGACCAGATTATAAATATCACGTGTTCTTTTATGGAAATCTATTTTACCGTCCGCCGCCGTCCGCTTCTCATACCAGGAATCAAAATCCTTGGAATCCGTCCTGATCTCGATGTGTCCGCTCTCGTAAGCCGTCAAAAGCTTACGGATCAGGCGTTTTGAGCAGATCATATTCTTATACTGGGCCGTGCGGATATCATCGTGGGGCGTGATGGAGAACATCTCCGTAGCAAACACATTCGGGCTGTCCGCCTTCTCATCATACCGGAAAAGATTCAGATTGAACCGGGTATCTCCCAAAATGACAGACCAGTTTAAAGGGGAACGTCCCCTTCCGAAGGGCAGATAACCACTGTTGCCGTGGAACCCGTAAACACCGTACTTAAAACAGTCCAGAACAGATTTGGGCACAAGCCGCTGCCAACCCATGGAAATCCCGATATCAAACTCATTCTCCCGCATAAGCTTCTGCGTCTTTTCGTCCGTCAGAAAATAGCTGTCCGCTTCGTGCACGGGAATGCCGTATTTTTCTGTCAGGATGGACAGACCCTTGTAGCCCGACACCTGATTTTTTTTCGTCACCTCCGGGCTGATCGTGATGACCAGATCCACGGGGCAGATCTCCTCCCTGATAAAATTGATGATATTCTCGGAGGTATCCTTCACTCCGAACACAACCACTTTATACTTCATAGCTTTCCGGTCTCCGTCTCTGTTTTGTGTATTTCTGTTTCCTTATAAGCGCACTCTCTATTTTAAGTACTCTCTGTACCAATCGATGGCAAGGGTGATCCCCTTCTCAAAATCGTACTCCGGATCGTATCCCAAAAGCGTTCTCGCCTTGCTGATATCCGCATTGGAATCCCGCACATCGC
>CAZUZZ010000336.1:0-2218 GCA_964625055.1 uncultured Bacteroides sp.
GTAAGAAATGCCACGACTTTTTTATAAGGACTTATTTTTATGATGGTTTCAGGCTTACGGAGAAGGGAGTAAGATTTCAGGATGAATGAATGTGTGCTGGTGGTGGACGATGACAGGGAAATTGTGCGTGCAATCGCTCTTCTTTTGGAGAAGGAAGGGTATCGGGTGCTGAAGGCCTACGACGGCATGGAGGCGCTGCGGGTTTTGGGGGAGCAGGAGGTACAGCTCATTATCATGGATGTGATGATGCCGAAGCTGGACGGGCTCTCCGCCATGATGAAGATCAGAGAGCGCAAAAATCTTCCCATCATCGTTCTGAGTGCGAAGACAGAGGATACGGACAAGATTCTGGGACTCTCCATGGGGGCGGATGATTATGTGGCGAAGCCCTTTAACCCGCAGGAGTTGGCGGCCCGGGTGAAAAGCCAGCTGCGCAGGTACACCATGCTGGGAGGCATAAATACTCGGCATGAGGAGGATGAGATCGTAAACGGAAGACTCTGTTACCGGCTGCAGGAGCGCACTCTCTATGCGGATGGAGAGCCTGTCAGACTTACCGCCACGGAGACGAAGATCATGGAGCTTCTTATGAAAAACAGAGGCCGTATCTTTCCGGCTGAGGAGATATACGAAAGAGTCTGGGAAGAGCCTTCCTTTGCACCGGAAAATACGGTGATGGTGCACATTCGTCATATCCGGGAGAAGATCGAACTCAATCCGAAAGAGCCGGAATATATAAAGGTGGTGTGGGGCATTGGATACAAAATGGAGAAAATGTAAAAAAATAGGGAGTTTTACAGCGTTTTTTCTGGGATGGACGCTGATCATCGTGAACCTGATTCCCGAGATAGCGGTCTGGAGGAGACTTGGCGATGGCCTGTTCGACAGCGCGGGTTATCAGATGAGCAATGATTTCAAAAGCGCTGTCAGCGACAGGCTGATGCGGCTTCTCGCGGTGGCCACGGAAGGGGAATCCGGGTGGGCTTACGATGCCGTGCTCTCGGAATATTACGGTTATACCGGCGCACAGGAAACCTATGACAGAGTGTTAAATGATGTGACTGTGGCGCAGGATAACATGGCGGAAAATGTGATTGACGCCGTAACAGAATTCGTGGCCGAAGAGACTGTGACCGAGGAGGAATATGCGGACTATCAGGCTTACCTGGAGGATCTGCAGAGGCATTATGATGAAGTAGTGGCGGCGGAGCCCGGAACGGCTTATGTAGATGATGGTTACTATTATGACTATTATGGTTATGACGGTGATTACGTGGATTATTATTACGGATATGATTTCAGTGATGAGAAGAGCCGGGACGCGTACATGGCGGATCTGGCGCCTGACAAGAACATCCTCTATGCCGTAGCAAGAGAGGGGGAACTGCTCTACACGAATATTGATGCCCTAGAGCCCTTTATCGGGCAGACAGATGCGGCATGGCAGGATGCGGATTTTATTCTTGATCCGTATGAGTACAATTTTACGCTCTGGTATAACGAAGATGGCGACGGCAAAGTACAGATCAGAAAGGACGGGGTAGAGCAGGATGTGTATGGCGACGGAGTCTATAGGGACTTTAGTCTCTGGAGGGTGCCCGGTTATACGAACTTTACGCTGGGAGAATCTGCTGAAAACGTAGTTGTTTTAATGGCGGCGGCAAAAGCGCCCAAGCTTTATATGGTGGGAAACAGCGGGGGCGGTGTGAACACCCGTGGGCGAAAATTCTATTCCATGTACCAGACGCATATTGATCTGCGCGGCAGCTTTTTTATGAAGGGCCTGTATCTTTCGACGGGCGTTATCTTACTGTTTTTTGCATTTCTGTTGAGAAAGGACAGACGGCTGGCGGTAGAGCAGCTTGCGGGACTTTTGGAAAAGATCTGTCTGGAACTGAAAATACTGTTGTTCCTTGTGATTTTGACGGGTCTTGTATGCGCAGGCGGCGCTTTTGGAGGAAATGTGTTCTGGCAGTTTGGCTGGTGGCTCAGAAACGGTTTTGCGTACTACATCTGGAGCGGAGATATCCTCTATGAGGTCGCGAAATTTACATTGGCCGGAAAATATCTGGCGGCTTTCTTCTGGCTCTTTTATCTGGCAGTTTTGGATTTTAGGAAAAACAGGAAAAAGCAGAGGAAACCACTCCTTGAGTTACTGAAGGCCAAAGACTTTAAATATCCGATTCAGAAACGGCTGGTGAAAAGGGATCGCCGGACA
>CAZUZZ010000337.1:0-2217 GCA_964625055.1 uncultured Bacteroides sp.
GAATCATAATCATATTCTATGGTCTGTATATTTACATTCGGGTATCGTTCATGAAGCTTTTTCATAATGCCCCGTTCACACACATGGCTGACAAGACAGCCAAAGGGATGTACGATCAAAATACTCTCATACCCCTTCTCCACCAGATCCGCCACTTCTGCAGCGATCAGCCAGCCGTCTCCCGTATTACACCCTTTATTAATGATCGGCGCCGCCAGTTCTTTCATTTTGACAAAATCCGCATCCGGCACAAAGCGCGGCTCCTCCGCAATGCTCCGGTTGATATCCTGCTGTACCCGGCTCAGATAACGGATCACGGTTTCATACGCCTTCTGCACTGTCCGCCCTGCTCCGGAGAGCTTTTGATTTTCCAGCTCACTGTCTACTATATAGATGGCATAGTTTATAAAACCACCCATGCGGTACGCACAGTCCTGTTCCTTAAGAAACTCTTCCAGATGCTCATTGCCGATCGGAGAAAACTTGATATAAATCTCCCCGGTGATCCCCACGCGCCGGACTTTTCTGTCCTTTACCGGAATCTCCGCAAAATCATGGACAATCTGGCTGTACTGCTCTTTTCGTCTCCTGCCGGAGATATGTTTCCCCGCCTTGATATCCTCACACAATTTCTTATTCCAACGCTCCCAGCACTGCTTTGCGTCTCCTTTGCGGCACTCGTAGGGACGCACCTGCTGGTAAAGCGTCATAAGCAGATCTCCGAAACAGACGGCGGCAATGGCGCTGAATAACAGCTTCGGCGTGATGGTAAATCCTGCGTGCTTCTCTTTTCCGAATGCATTGAGGGAGATGACCGGAATCTGACTGTACCCGGCCTTTTTCAGACTTTCTATGATGGCATTGTAAATATTGCCGGCACGGCACGCCCCACCGGTCTGGGGCTCCATAAAGGCAATCTGATCCGGCTCAAACCGTCCGGACCGGAGCGCCGCCAAGACCTGCCCGAGGATCAGCACCGTCGGAAAGCAATAATCGCTGCTGATGTAAGGCAGGGAATATCCCGGCAGATTCTTTTCTTCAGGGAGTATCTCCAGATGATAGCCGCCGGCCGCAAAGGCCGCCTGCAAAAGCGCATTGTGATAGTGCAGCATATCCGGCAGCAATATGGTATGCGTGGCTTTCATCGCCTTTGTAAACTCCGCTGTATGCGCTTCCCTCACAGAACGTCTCCTTCCGCCAATATCTCTAACATCTCATCTTGTGTATACAGCTCTGTCGGTTCAATGCATTTAGAGGTGTCAATCAATCTATTGAGACATTCCTCATACTCTGCCTCCGTCATCTGACTGCCTTCCCAAAAATAGTCAAACCCCCAATTATCCGGGTTCTCCTCATCACGAGCTTCGGAAAGCCACCCTGTCCCGATTTCTGAAAACTCTCCCCTTTCCAGCATATAGACATCACAGGGATAGAACCCCATATTCCCCCAATCACTGTAGAACAGTCCGCCATATTCCATATACTCTATTCCGCCTCTCTCACGATTCAAGGCTCTTACCTTCCCGTCATAAAAGGAAACTACAAATTCTCCACTTACCATGAACCCTGTACGAATATAAAGCTCAGGAATATCGTCATCATCCACATAGATCAACGAATCATCCGAGTCATTTTCCGATGTCCATATCGTACTCTCAGGTTTATTTATATAGTCAATATAGGCTTCCTGCCACGTCGCAAAATCCTTTAACCTTTTATCCATCCATTCCAGTTCATTTTCCGTCTGTTTTGCCATCTGCTCCTCTCTGTACTGAACATACCGCACCATGTCTATCTCCTCCCAGTCGCTCCCTCCTCTAAAGAAATCTTCTTCGTCTATGATTCCGTTCTTATTCTTGTCAGACCAATAAAACTCCCCATCGCTTTCTGTACTGCCATCAGCGTTTATCTGAGTATATTGAATCTCTTCATACCCGTATCCATGATTATAATAATGCAGAATCCCGCATACTTGATCTGTAACAACCGGCTCACAATTCCACCGGCCATCAAAAAAAATCTGCGGCGTTCCATTCACTGCTTTGATCGCATAATACACTATATCATCCCTGATATGTAATTCCTCACTGCCATCCCCGTCTATATCCAGAAAACAATATTCGATATCATTACCCCAGAACAATTCATCGATCGTAAGCTGCTCTTCTTCCGGCTCGTCTTCTAGTTTTATGTAAACCCCTTGTCCTGCCGTAAGTT
>CAZUZZ010000338.1:0-2196 GCA_964625055.1 uncultured Bacteroides sp.
CCATGAAGCGGCAGATACAGTTTGCCTATGAGCGCAGCAGTAATCTGTATCTGGAACTGTTCTTTTCTTCAGGGAGTCTGTCTGATTTTTTGAATAAGAATGAATATATTGAGCAGCTTTCGGCTTATCAGAGAAAGGTGCTGGATGAATATAAGTCCGCTCAGGCAGCCATGGAACAGAAGCAGGCGGAGCTGGAGCTTGCCAAGGAGGAGCAGGAAAAGAACAAAGAGGAGCTCTCCGACTACAAGGTACAGGTGGTGGCGGAGCAGGGACGTGTGTCCGGGCTTGTCAGCCAGACATCCAGTTCCTTAAATGCTACGGCAAGTCAGATCTCCGAAGCAGAGGCCGCCGCCCTTGCTTATGAACAGCAGTTGAAGGAGCAGGAGGAAAATCTGTCGGCTCTTAGGGCAAAGCTTGCAGAGGAGATTCGAATGGCAGAATTGGCGGCACAGTCCAGCTGGCGCGATATCTCCGAGGTGAGCTTTGGAGAGGGAGACCGATATCTGCTAGCAAATCTGATTTATTGTGAGGCGGGAGCAGAACCCTATAACGGACAGGTGGCCGTGGGATCGGTGGTCATCAACCGGGTGCTGAGTTCTGTCTATCCGGATACAGTAACGGGCGTTATTTATCAATCGGGACAATTTTCTCCGGTGGCCAGCGGCAGACTTGCGCTTGCACTGTCGGAGGGCAGAGCGACCTCCAGTTGTTATCAGGCGGCAGATGAAGTAATGGGAGGCACCACGAACGTGGGCAACTGCGTCTATTTCAGGACGCCTGTAGACGGGATCAATCCGAAATACAGGATCGGGGGGCATATATTCTATTAGGAATAAGTTTCTAACGGACGCTGCAGGTCATCAAACCCGCCGTCATAGATGATCTGTAACAGATGATTGAGAGTGAGAAGGGATTTTTTCAGCATTTCATCGCTAAGGAGGCCGGCGTCTCTGGCGGTAGCCAGTTCGTCGATATCGACTACTTTTACGAAGCCGTCGGGGTAGATGATCACATCCGCCAGAAGGTCGGTGATAACATAGGTATCTTTGTTTTCGTCATAGTCGTAATCCACTATGTCACAGTACCAGTACAAAAGACTGCCGTCTTCTTTGTAGAAGCGGCTGACCTTAAACCCTTCCTCCAGATAGTAGCAGGAGCAGCCGTGATGGATGTCCTTGCGGGGTTTCAGAGTATTCCAGGCGGTCACGATGATCCGGCTGTCCCGGTGGAGCAGCTTGTCATCTTTTAAAAGTACGCATTCTTCCGGAATCAGTCTCCGGCGATATAAGATTGGATCTGCCATATAGATACCCTCCTGTTATTACCTATTACCGTAACACTGATGGCAGTGAAAAGTCAATCGAAATGTTCGGGGCAAATGTTCGGTGAACTTGGTCTGGACAAAAGTACCAAAAATAGGTATAATTTTGTTGTTGGGCTTAGGAGAAATGTTGCGGATTGGGAAGGCGATATTTTGAAATATAACAAAACTGTCTATCAGGCGATGATGATGATCACGCAGTTTGGGATCAATATGCTGGTTCCCATCTTTCTCTGTTCTTTTTTGGGGATGTTTTTAGACAGGAAGCTCGGGACCTCCGTGTGGATGGTGACGCTTTTCTTTGTGGGAGCGCTGGCAGGGTTTACGAATGTCTTCCGGTTTGCGAGGAAGATTTATGAGAAGCCGGCGAAAACGCGAAGGCGCAGTTCGGAGATGGGAAAACACGATGAAGAGAAAAATTGATCCGACCCTGTTTGAGCTCTGGATGGGGATTTTGGCATACGGCATCGTTTTTGAGATCGTGCTTCTGTTCTTTTCCAGAAAGCTCTCCTACAGTATAGGACTCTGGATCGGCGTACTTCTGGCGGTTGCGGGTGCCTTTCATATGTGGTGGTCGCTGAACAGGGGACTGGATCTGCCGGAGAAGGATGCCGTGAAGAATCTGAGCACGCAAAATATCATCCGTTATTTTGTTTTAGTGATCGTGGTGGCAACGCTCATTTATACGGATTTTGCGAATCCGATCTTTACTTTTTGCGGGTATATGGGGATGAAGGCATCAGCCTATTTAAACCCTCTGATCCATAGACTTATAAGTAAATCATAATAATGTGTAAAAGGAGGTGAAAGTATGGGACAGGGAATTATGCTTTCTGCGGGAGCGGATATTGACTTTATGGTCCATGGCGTCTTTC
>CAZUZZ010000339.1:0-2186 GCA_964625055.1 uncultured Bacteroides sp.
CCATATTGTCAACTTGACACCCCAAAATAAGACTTTAATTATAGTACATTTAATGAAAAAAACAATAAAAAATAGTACCAAAGTACCAATGGCTTATTTGGCACATTTTAATAAAAAAATAGTACCAAAGACCTATAAGATGGCTGAATAACTTTCATTTTATCTTCTCATACTATTTCTGTAACATGAAACCAATCAGGAGGTATGGAAGATGTCTAAAAATGATTTTAACCAGAACAGCCAGCAGAGTGAGAAACAGCAGAACAAGAACAACCAGAACAATTCCAAGAACAGTTCTAACAACAGCTCCAGCAACAGCACAAAGAACAGCTCGGGCAACAGCAGCAAGGATAACTACTAAGCAGGACCCGGTCTGAAGGGGACGCGTGGAGCGTCCCCTTTTGTGCTGTGAGGGGAAAACAAAGTTGACAGGCTTTTGTCTACGGCATAAAATGTAGCTATGGAAAAATTAGAGTATATCGTGCCCTGCCATTTTGGGCTGGAGGCCGTTTTAAAAAGAGAGATCACGGATCTGGGTCTGGAGATCACCTGCGTGGAGGACGGCAGAGTTACCTTTGCCGGAGACAGGCAGGCACTGTGTCGTGCCAACATATTTCTGCGCAGCGCGGAGCGGGTGCTCATTAAGATAGGAAGCTTTCATGCGGAGAGCTTTGAGGAGCTTTTTCAGGGGACCAGAGCGCTGCCATGGGAGGCGTATATTCCGAAGGACGGCAGATTCTGGGTGGCCAAGGCGGCCAGCGTAAAGAGCAAGCTGTTCAGCCCATCGGATATTCAGTCCGTGATGAAAAAGGCTATGGTGGAACGCATGAAGAGCGTTTACCACATTGACTGGTTTGCAGAGAATGGCGCGTCCTATCCGATCCGGGTATTTATTAAGAAGGACGAGGTGACCGTGGGACTGGATACCTCGGGAGAATCTTTACATAAAAGAGGCTATCGAAAACTTACCGCAAAGGCGCCTATCGCAGAAAATCTGGCGGCGGCGTTACTGATGCTGACACCCTGGCGAGGCGACCGCATTCTTGTGGATCCCTTCTGCGGCAGCGGGACGATCCCCATTGAGGCGGCAATGATGGCAGCTCATATCGCGCCGGGTAAAAACAGGACTTTTCCGGCAAAGGAGTGGGAGCATCTTTTCCCTGAAAAACTCTGGCAGGGAACACTGGAGGAAGCAAAGGCGGCAGAGACGCCGGAGGTGGAAACCCAGATCCAGGGATATGACATAGACGATGAGATGGTCTCCATTGCCAGAGCCAACGCGAAACTGGCAGGGGTGGAGCATCTGGTGCATTTTCAGAGGCGGGGCGTCGATCAGCTCAGCCATGCAAAAAAATACGGGTTTATCCTGACAAATCCGCCCTACGGGGAGAGGCTGGAGGATAAGGAAAATCTTCAGGCTCTGTATCGGACGCTGGGAGAGCGGTATCAATCGCTGGATTCCTGGTCCATGTATCTGATCACGGCCTACGAACAGGCGGAGAGCGCCATCGGCAGGAAGGCCGATAAAAACAGAAAGCTGTATAATGGCATGATGAAAACTTACTTTTATCAATATATGGGGCCCAAGCCCACCGGGAGCAGAAGATAAGAAATGCAGCAGCAGAACAGTTTGATGAAAAGTACATTGGTATATTGTATCCTTTTTGTGGCGGCGGCGATGAGTGTGATGCTGTATTACGCGGCGACAAAGACGGTGGGTGTGACAGATCTGGCGCAGGATGAGGTGGTTCATTCCGCAAAGCCGGAGGAGCCTGTTGCGATCGCACCTGCAGAAGGGGACAGTATAAATATTGACCGAACAAGTCAAAACACGAGCTATTTTTGTATTCCTATGCCGGAGACAGTGAAGGCAGAGGAAGTGGTCTTAGAGAATCACTATATGAACAAGGAACTGTGGGTGAGTATTCAATCCGCAAAGCCCCAGGAATGTGAGGAGTTTTACAGACTAAACAGTGTTTACGGAGATTGTGAGAGCGTGGTGGACGGTCATTTCGAGGCATCACAGGAGAGAGCCTGCCTTCGGTTTGCACTGACAGGAGTATATGAGTATCGCAGTATCTTTGAGGATCATACGCTGTATGTGGAATTTGTGCCGCCCAAGGAGATCTACGAGAGGGTGATCGTGGTGGATCCTGCTTACGGCGGCTCGGAGACGGGCGTTACCG
>CAZUZZ010000340.1:0-2177 GCA_964625055.1 uncultured Bacteroides sp.
TCGTCGTAGGTGAGATCCCCCTTGTTTGCGATTTTTTCAATTGCTTCTTTGATCATTTTCTTCCTCCATTCCGAGGCTTTTGCGCCTCTTGCAATAAAAAGACTACTTTATAATTCTATGAAATTCCTAAGCATCCTTCCTCCCTCCGGTGTCATGATGGACTCCGGATGAAACTGTACCCCATAAATGGGATATTCTCTGTGCTGTACTGCCATCACTTCCCCGTCCGTCGTGCGCGCTGTGATCTGCAGGCAGTCCGGGATCGTATCTGCATCCGCCGCAAGGGAATGATATCGTGCCACCAGCATCTTTTCCGGGCAGCCCCGAAACAGGGGACAATCCTTATCGAAAGTGATCTCCGACTGTTTCCCGTGCATCAGCTCGGAGGCATAGGTGATCACCGCCCCGAAGGCCGCGCAAATAGCCTGATGACCGAGGCATACCCCCAGCGTAGGGATCTGCTTCCCCAATACCCGTGCCGCCTCCATAATGATACCCGCTTGCTCCGGTCTGCCGGGTCCCGGCGAGAGAATGATCTGTGCCGGCGAAAGCGCCCCTATTTCCTCCACAGTCATCTCATCGTTGCGGATCACCTTGATAGCAGGATTGATCTCCCCGATGAGCTGATACAGGTTATAGGAAAAACTATCATAATTATCAATCAGTAGAATCATACGAACCTCCATTCATCCGCCTTACAGACATACAAATCTGCGTTATTCTTCCTCACACATTTCGAGTGCACGGATCACCGCCTTCGCCTTGTTGATGCACTCGTTGTATTCCTTCTCCGGATCCGAGTCCGCCACGATCCCCGCGCCGCTCCTGACAAACACCTTCCCGTTCTTCCGGTAGGCGATGCGGATGGCGATACAAGTGTCCATATTGCCGGTAAAATCAATGTAGCCTATGGCGCCGCCGTAGATGCCTCTCTTATTCTGCTCCAGCTCACCGATCAGCTGGCAGGCTCTGATCTTCGGCGCCCCGGACAGGGTTCCCGCAGGAAGTACCGCCTCGATAGCATCCAGCGCATCCAGATCTTCTCTGATCTCTCCCCGCACGGTAGAACCGATATGCATCACATGGGAATATCTCTCAATGGAATGCAGTTTCTCCACCTGCACCGTCCCGAACTTGCTGACCTTTCCCAAATCGTTCCGTCCCAGATCCACCAGCATATTATGCTCCGCCAGCTCCTTGGGATCCTGCAGCAGTTCTTCCTCCAAAGCCAGATCCTCCGCCTCGGTCTTCCCTCTGGGTCTCGTGCCCGCCAGCGGAAAGGTGTGCAGCACGCCGTCCTCCAGCTTCACCAGAGTTTCCGGAGACGCGCCCGCCACCTCCACGTCCGTGCCCGCAAAATAAAACATATAGGGGGACGGATTCACGGTCCGCAAAACCCGGTAAGTGTTTAACAGGCTTCCTTCAAAGGGCGCCTCCAGCCGGTTGGAGAGCACGATCTGAAAAATATCTCCCTCCCGGATGTGGCGCTTAGCGCGCTCCACGATATCACAGTAAGCCGCCTCGTCAAACAGAGGCTTCACCTCTCCCGTAAGACGCCCCGCATCTTCTTTCTTCTTCTCCCCTGTGCGCAGAAGATCCGCCATCTGCCCAAGTTCCCGCACTGCTCTGTTATAGCCGGTCTCTCCCTCCGCAAGCGGCATATTCACGATCAGGATGATCTTCTGTCTGAAATTGTCAAAGGCGATCACCTTGTCAAAAAGCATCAGATCCACATCCTTAAAGGCCTCCGTATCCGGCACTCCCGTTCGGATGGTGGGTTCGCTGTAACCAAGATAGTCGTAGGAAAAATATCCCACCAGACCACCGGTAAAGGAGGGAAGCCCGGGAAGTCTGGGACTTTTATACTCGGAAAGGATCTCCCTCAGCTTTTCAGACGGATCCTCTGTGTGAAGGGTGACATTCCCCACCTTCATCTCGCCGTCCACGCAGGTGATCTCCATCTTGGGATCGTATCCCAGGAATGTGTACCGTCCCCACTTCTCCTTCTCCGCCACTGACTCCAACAGATAACAGTGGGAGGATACATTTTTTAGTATCCGAAGCGCCTCGATGGGCGTACAGATATCCGAGAGCATCTCACAGCTGACCGGGAGCGCCTTGTACTCTCCGGTGGCTGCGATCTTTTGTACTTCCTCTATGGATGGTGAAAATTTCAT
>CAZUZZ010000341.1:0-2175 GCA_964625055.1 uncultured Bacteroides sp.
GGTGAGCAGCGTCTCTCCCAGAGTCGCTCCCAGCTCGTCATAGTGAACCGAAAGGTTCTCCTTCGTCACATCGAACACCTTTCGCACCAGAGAAAAGCCGTTGCTGTGCACACCCGAAGATGCAATACCGATCAGCACATCCTTCGGCCTGATCTGCTCTCCCGTGATCAGATCCTTTTCCTCCGCCACGCCTACTGCAAACCCTGCCAGATCGTACTCTTCCTCCGGCATCAGTCCCGGATGCTCCGCCGTCTCACCGCCGATGAGCGCTGCGCCTGCCTGCTTGCAGCCCTCCGCCACACCCTTTACGATAGCGGCGATCTTTTCAGGATAATTCTTGCCACAGGCTATGTAATCCAGGAAAAACAGGGGCTGTGCGCCGGCGCATACCACATCGTTGATGCACATCGCCACACAGTCGATCCCCACCGTATCATGCTTATCCATCAGATAGGCAAGCTGGATCTTCGTACCCACACCATCCGTTCCGGAAAGAAGCACCGGCTTCTCCATGTCCTTGATCTTCTCCAGCGAAAATGCACCCGAAAAACCGCCAAGTCCTCCCAGCACCTCCGGCCTCATGGTTCCCTTCACATACTGCTTCATCAGTTCCACCGAACGGTAACCCGCCTCGATGTCCACACCTGCTGCCTTGTAGTCCATTTTTACCTCCCGTCAAAGCATTCCTTACGCTTTCAAATATGTCTTATAGCCCACTTCCTGAAGCTTCGCATCCTTCTCCTGCACGCTCTCTTTCAGGCTCTTACTATACTCTTTAAGACGCTGGAGCAGGGCCGGGTCCGAAACCGCCAGGATCTTTGCCGCCAGGATACCTGCGTTCTGACCGCCTCCGATCGCCACCGTAGCCACCGGAATGCCCGAGGGCATCTGTACGATAGAATACAGGGAATCCACGCCGCCCAGATCCGAGGTCTTCATGGGCACGCCGATCACCGGCATCGGAAAGATCGCCGCACACATACCCGGCAGATGCGCCGCCTTGCCGGCTCCCGCGATGATCACTTTAAATCCCTTTTCCTCCGCGCTCTTCGCGTACTCGAAGAATACGTCAGGTTCTCTGTGGGCAGAGATGATCGTCATCTCATAAGAAACGCCCAGCTCTTCCAAAATATCTGCTGCCTTTGCCATAACGGGCATATCCGAATCGCTGCCCATCACGATGCCTACCTGTGCCATCTATATTTTCCTCCTCACCACAATATCTTGTAGTAAAACAAAGTTTCTTAATCTACAGTATACAAGATTTCCCCTGGTTCTGCAACTATCTTTTCCTGCTGTTTGGGTTGATAATACCGCCTCAACCGATCTCCTCCAGAGCTCGATTCAGCTCCTCACAGCCCGGCAGCACAAATTGACCATTTTGGATAATAACGATCTTTTCTCCTGATCCGGTCAACACCGAAACTTCCCCCAGCTCGTCATAGGGGATCGTGACATCCGTATGGCACTGGAAATAAGCCTTGCTGACATCCGTGTCACGCAAAACTGACACTTCATTATCCTTGGCGATGATCTCCTTGCCGTCCGGATTATAGAGGCGCACCTGCTCTTCATGGGAATAACAGGTATCCCCCAGAGCAAAGTGAGGTCCCGTCTTCTCCGCGATCAGGATCGGAAGCTTATCCTCGATATGATATTTCCTTGCCACACGATAAGCTGTCGTATTGGTGCCGATGGCGAACTCTCCCATCGGCAGTTTGTCGTGATGGTAGAGCACATTATCCTTGATATACTTCCGGTTCTCCTCCTCGGAAGGAAAGTTTCCACAGCTGTAATCTGTCACAAAACCATCCTGAAACCGGAGCCGGAGATCCTTATACTCCAGTCCCTTTAAGAACACTCCGGTCACATGGAGAAGCCCCTCCGTTCCCGTCAGCAAAGGCGAAGTGAACACCTCCCCTACAGGGATATTTACATCCGCCACACAGTTTTCAAAATTGGTCTGGGTCTTCGGATCCTCCAGTTTGTGAAGCTGTACTTTGAGATCCGTCTCGTTCGCGCCATACCCCTTGACTATCACAGTCAATCCCTTGTCCAGAGTATCTATGATCGTCTGCTGGATCCTGCGGTATAACATATAGTCCAGCGTATTGATCCGTACCACATCATCGAAGATCTCCCCGAACCGTTCCCCGATCTGAGGTACGGGAAAGG
>CAZUZZ010000342.1:0-2171 GCA_964625055.1 uncultured Bacteroides sp.
CGTCTATGTAATCTTTAAGAGCTTTTTCTACTTCTTCGCCAAAATACAAAATCGCCTCGTTTCCGCCTTTACGGATAATGCGGATGCTGTTTTCACGGAAATTGATATCGTTCAGATCCAGCCCCACACATTCCGACACACGGATACCAGTGCCCAGAAACAGGGTGACAATGGCAATGTCCCGCACCTTTGTCTTTAAGAAAAAGTCCTTTTTCTTGCCGGTAAGCTCTTTTTCGTAATTATCCAGACTGTCCAGGAAAATGGCTACCTCGTCAGGCTCCAGATGAATGATGGCCTTCTCATGAATCTTCGGCATATCCACCTGCATAGCCACGTTTCTCGTGAGCAGTTCCTTCTTAAAGAAATAGTCGAATATGCTGCGAAGAGAAGACATTTTCCGCGCGATGCTGTTAGCCCCGTTTTTCTGCTCACCGTTTTCCGACTCATAATATTTCAGATATTCCTGGTATTCCTCAATATCAAGCGAAGTCAGATTATTGAGATCGTTCAGCGTGATTTCCCGTATGCTTTTATCTGTCAGCGCCGGATTTTTTTCTATCAAAAAACGCAGAAACACCTGAAAATCATAGGCGTAGGATATTCTTGTCTTTGCGCTTGATTTCTGTTCAAGTGCCCGAAAATAATCCGTTGTATAGGGCGGCAGCTCCTCCAAAAGTTTCCGAAGCTGTAATACATATTCTGTTTCTCTCTTTTCATGATAAGTACGGTTCCTTCCGGCCATAGCGATTCATCTCCTCAATAATTTTGTCTCAGCTATTTATTTCCTTATGTCTGTTTTCCCCAACCTTCTAAATTTCCGTTTAAAATTGCGGTAAACATACGTTCTTTTACGCCAGGCGCCTCAAGATTGATATCCCTCACTATATTCTTTACCGTTTCCCGCTTGGTGTGACCATCTGCAGGACAGGGACTCTTCACCACCGGCACATTATGTTTTCGCACAAATCCGATCACATCCGCCTCATTCATATAGAGAAGCGGCCGGATCACCGTAATCTGCGTGCGGTCTAAGTAAGTCACCGGACGAAAGGTATGAAATCTGCCCTCGTAGATCAGAGACATCATCATAGTTTCCACCACATCGTCCTTGTGGTGGGCATATGCCACTTTATTGCAGCCTGCATCCTTCATGGCGTCGTTGAGCGCTCCCTTCCTCATCTTTGCGCAGAGGGAGCAGGGATTAGACTCCTGCCTGTCCTCAAAGATGATCTTCCCAATATCCGTCCTGACAATACGATATTCCACCTCCAGCTCCCGGCACAGTTCTTCAATCTTAGTCAGATCCATATTGCCAAAGCCCAGATCCACCGTCACCGCACACAGTTCAAAGGGTATTGGATAAAAGCGCCGCAGCCCCTGCAGGGCATAGAGCAGAGTCAGACTGTCCTTGCCGCCGGAGATACCGATCGCGATCTTGTCCCCCGGCTCGATCATATGAAAATCATCGATTGCCTTTCTTGTGAGGCTTAGAACTTGTTGTAGTTTCATGTGAAGTGCTCCTTGCGCTGTCGCTTGTTTTTCTTCTGCGTACTTTTTTGCCACTCGCAAACTCGTGCTTCGCACTTGTTGTCCGATTTCATCGGACGTTTGCTCGTTACTATCGCAAGAAAAACAAATGCCAGCTACGCTGTCGCTTGTTTTTCTTCTGCGATAAGTACATTATACAAAACATTTATTTTTTTAGCATTATTTTTTTAAATTATCATAAGGTCGGTCTTGTGTCTGACGGTTCAAATTGTTATAATTTAGATACAATATATGGTATTTCTCTATCACCCATCAGAATTTTCTATCGGAAAGGTTTTGCAGATGAATTTTAAATTTGATAAAAAATATCTATACTGGGGAATCACAGCGCTGCTGGTGCTGGTCGGCGCTATCCTCTTCTACTATCTCCTGTTCCACCGCTCTAATTTCATGGGTGGACTGAGCCAGTTTATCACCATAGCCATGCCGATCATCGACGGTTTTGTGCTGGCATATCTGTTCACTCCGATCTTAAATAAGATCGAGAAAAAGCTGATCATTCCGCTATACAATAAGGCAGGAATCTCCATGACGCCCAAAACCAAACGCCGCATCAGGGGAATTTCCATTCTGGCTACGCTTGTGTTTATCTTTCTGATCCTCTATGAGCTTTTTGCACTGAT
>CAZUZZ010000343.1:0-2171 GCA_964625055.1 uncultured Bacteroides sp.
CGATATAAAAAGCCCCCTCGATCCGCAGATAGGTCACACCGATCTCTATGATCTGTGTTTCCCCGGCCTCCACAAAAATCATCATCAGATATCTGGCAAGCCCGCACACCAGAACAGAGACCGCGCCGCAAAAGGCCGCCGACACACCCATAGCCCGTTTCGTTCCCTGCGCCACCCGCTCTTTATCTCCGGCGCCATGATTCTGTGAGATAAAAATAGAGTAAGCGTTGCCAAACTCCTGGGCCGGCATATAGGCAAAAGTATCGATCTTCACCGTCGCTGCAAAGGCTGCCATCACCGCTGCGCCGAAGCTGTTGACCAGACTCTGTACCATCAGAATGCCAAAATTCATCACCGACTGCTGCATACAGGTCATCAGAGAATAGCTGCAGATCTCACCCACTGGTTTCTCCTCCCGCAAAAAACCCCGCAGAGAAAAACGGAAAAAAGGTTCCTTCCGCCACAGATAGATGCCAAGCCCCAGCCCGGAGAGTATCTGAGAGATTACGGTAGCTGCCGCGGCTCCCTCAAGCCCCAGCCCCAATCCCCGTACAAAATACAGATCCAAACCAATATTTAACACAGACGCTGCACCTAAAAAATACAGCGGCGCTACGGAATTCCCCAAGGCCCGCAATAAAAAGGCAAAATAATTATATAAGAAGATAAAGAATATTCCCCAAAAGATGATCGCCAGATACGCCTGTGTCATCTCATAAAGTTCTCCCGGTGTCCGCAGAAGCCGCAGAATCGGATGGATCAGACACTGCACTGCAATGCAAAGCGCCACTGCCAATCCGCCGATCATCACAAAGGCAGTACGAGCGCAGGAACGCACCTTATGCCGATTTTTCTTTCCTATGTAATAGGAAAAGACAGCACCGCTTCCCATGCACAGTCCGATCAGCAGAGAATTTAAAAATGTCATCAGCGCATAGGAAGAGCCCACCGCCGCCAGAGCCTGCGCGCCCACATACTTTCCCACTACCCAGGTATCCGCTATATTATAGCACTGCTGTAACAGATTACCTAAAATCATAGGCCCCGCAAACATAAGCAGCGATTTTGTCACATTTCCTTCCGTCAGATCATGGTTCATGGTAAGGCACCCTTTTTCGTCCGTATTATCTCTTTCATTATTATAACCGTAATCCCATCGTCCTTCCATAGCTTTTTCTATCTGACGCTTGAAGAAAGAAATCTCCATGATATATAATGGAGAAAAGCGATATTTAACTTATGGTTTGCAAAAGGAGAAATACTTTTTATGAATCGTCCAACCTGATCAAAGTAGAACAAGATGAGAAGTTTGACACTGTGAAGATAGTGTCTGTTTGTTGTACTTATGTTTCAGAAAGGATGATTTTTTATGAAGAAAAATATATATTTCATGTATGCCATTGCCCTTCTACAGGGGATGGTTTTCTATGGGCCGGTTGCAACCTTATATCGGCAGGCACAGGGTATTTCTGTCTTTCAGATCACGCTCATTGAAAGTATTTCATTTGCTTTAGCCATTGCCCTGGAAATTCCCTGGGGATTTGTGGCCGATAAGATTGGATACCGCAAAACCATGATTTCTTGCTGCGGGCTCTATTTTATTTCCAAAATTGTATTCTGGCAGGCGACAAGCTTTGGTGGATTTTTATTAGAACGTGTCATGCTGAGCGTGGTACTGTCCGGTTTTTCCGGTGTGGATTCCAGTATCATTTATCTCTCCTGCAAGGGAAAAGACAGCCAAAAAGCATTTGGCATTTATAACAGCATGGGCATGGCCGGTTTACTGGCTGCAGCGGCAATATTTTCCATAGCAGTGAAGGATAACTACCCGCTGGCAGGTTTTCTCACAGTCATCAGCTATGGCATTTCCGCAGTTCTGTCTTTCTTCCTTACAGAAGTCAAGGAGGAGAAAGTCGATCATCGACAGCAGGAATCCTTCGCCAGCCTGTTAACAACAGTATTAAGCGATCGTAATCGCCTTCTGTTTTTGATAGCCGTTGCACTTTTGTCCGAAACCCATCAGACCATTACCGTATTCCTGAATCAGCCTCAATACAGCCGCTGCGGGTTGGGAAATACCATGATCGGTTTCCTCTATATTGTGGCAACCGTACTCGGTCTGTGCGGCGTTTACTCGTCTGCTGTCACAGGAAAAATCGGGATGCGTTTTT
>CAZUZZ010000344.1:0-2166 GCA_964625055.1 uncultured Bacteroides sp.
ATCTCCGCGTCCAGTTTATCCAGATCCTCTCTGGAAAAAGGCGCCGCGTCAAAATCATAGTAGAAGCCCTCCTCGATGGCGGGACCGATAGTCACTTTCGCCTCCGGGAACAGCCGTTTCACCGCCTCCGCCATCACATGGGATGCCGTATGCCTGACGACACGCAGGCCCTCCGGGTCGTTGGCCGTCAAAATATTTAACTGGCAGTCCGCATCAATGACTGTCCGCAGATCTTTCACCTCTCCGTCCACCTCACCTGCACACGCCATCCGGGCAAGCCCCTCGGAGATGTCCAATGCGATATCATAGATGCTCATCGCCTGTGCATATTCTTTTGAAGAACCGTCTTTTAAAGTGATTTTCATGGTTTTATTCCATCCTTTCCTTTTATTCAGCTCTCGCTCCAACGCTGCTGTTCTCGTTGTGTCCGTTATTATTTCCATTATTACAGCCATTGTGACTGCCAATACTAATCCCGTGTGTAATGGGCGCTGTCAAAAGACCGATGCAGATTCCCGCAAGAAACAAGACTGCACCAAGCAGACAGAAATCCAGTTTGGTGAAAGTGATCTCGTCTCTCATATAATCACCTGTCATCTCTTTCAGTTCCGCCGCTCTCTCCTTTAATTCTGTTGAGGTCATGGTTTGCTCTCTCCTTTCCTGCTCTGCTTATACGCGTAAAACACAAAGCCCCCTGCACTGCCGTTATGGCAATGCAGAGGACGTAAAATTTACGCGGTTCCACCTCGCTTGTTCCGCGCGCGCCGAGCGTCTTACCGGAACCTCTCATTCGACTGTAACGTAAGTCAACGGACCGGATTAGGGTCACTCGGAGTTGGTCTTCAAATGCTTCCTGCAAAAGCGCTTTCAGCCAGGCGCGCTTCTCTCTGTTACGTTCCACATTCTACTCTTCTCGTCAATGTGTTATTTCCTATAAGATTTTGTACCAAAAATATACTCTTATTCTATGTCACACAAGTAAAAATGTAAAGTGTGAATTTTTACTTTTCTATCTTGTGTCATTGCCCGGCTCACCTTCTGGTTTACATAACAATTCTTCCTCGATGATCCGCGCTGCACAGGCGATCAGCTTCGGACAGGGACGGGACTCGTAGTACTCCTTCGTCCGCTTCTGCGGTTTTGCGCTCTCCTGCGCCCCCGGTTCTATGCCCAGAAGCTCCCGGCACACAATACTCCCGTTCTCTTGACGGAACCGGTCGCTCATCTTACGCACCAGCGTATAGATACGCGCCTTGGCCTCCTCGTCCTCCGGGTCGGCATTACCCTCCTGCAATCCGGCAAGCAGGGCCATCGAGGACACCGCCCCGCAGATCTCACGCATCCTGCCCACGCCGGCGCCCATAGCGCTTGACATCCGAAGGGCCGTCTCCCGGTCCATACCGAAGAGATCCGCGTAGGTCGCGAAGACCGACTGCGCACAGTTATATCCCTCATAAAATGTTTCAACCGCTTGTTCCTTACGCATTCTTACCACAGCATTTCTTATATTTTTTGCCGCTGCCGCAAGGACAGGGATCATTGGGATAAACCTTCTTCTCCTTATGAACGGTAGTGGAAAGCTTCTGCTCTCTGTAGAGCGCCTTTCTGGTATCCTCATCAAAGATATCGTTCCACTCCTCCAGCTCATAAAGCCAGTCCGCGCCTGCCGCTACCATGTTTTTATAGAGCAGCTCCTTGTCAAAGCCCAGACTTACCTTGGTGTCCTCCTCCATCTCCTCGATGGGATTCGGCTTCTTTAAGCTGTCGTTGATGCCGTCCAGAAAGCCCACCATGGTCATCAGATCCACTTCGTATTTTTCTGCCAGCTCCTTGACCGTGCCCTTCACTGCCTTGGTAGGTGTCTTTAAGAGCTGTGCATAAATTTCCTTCTCCTTCTGGAAATAGTCGGACCAGAGTCTTTGCAGATCTCCCTTGTTCGCTGTTTCCGAATACGCCATATCGCGCCACTGTTGTAATAAAGCCATTGTTCTGTACCACCTTTATCTGTAATTTGAGACAAGTATATACCATTTTAGAAAAAAAGTAAAATTTTATATGTATAATTCTCCAAAAAGGGGTAAGAATGATAGTAGTCAAAAGATAAGAAATACTTATCCTCCCCTAAAAGAAGCCCCCGATGCTGCAAGCGCAGTGCCGGGGGCTTCG
>CAZUZZ010000345.1:0-2138 GCA_964625055.1 uncultured Bacteroides sp.
ATCACTGCGGTTTTTGATATGTATCTGACGCCGGAGACCACGGCGCAGGCCTGTGTGGAGATGGGGATGCGCTGTGTGCAGGTCAGCGGGGTCAGCGGACAGGAGGGCTTTGAAGCGTCTCTTGCCAAGATGGAGGAACGGTATCACACGTTGAATCAGATGGATCCGCTGCATTCTTATTTCATCGGTTTTCATGCGGAGTATACCTGTTCCAAAGCGCTTTTGGAGCAGGTGTCAACCATGGCGCACAAATATCAGGCGCCGGTGTTTACCCATCTTTCCGAGACGAAAGCGGAGGTGGAAGGCTGCAAGGAGCGCTATGGAATGTCTCCTGTAAAGCTTTTGAATTCCCTTGGCATTTTTGATTATGGCGGGGGCGGCTATCACTGTGTCTGGCTGGATGAGGAGGATATGGAGATCTTCCAGAAGAGGGATTTAAGCGTGGTGACGAACCCGGCCTCCAATGCGAAGCTTGCAAGCGGGATCGCACCGATCTCCGAGTATCTGAAGCGGGGGATCAATGTGGCTATCGGCACGGATGGGCCGGCGAGCAACAACTGCCTGGATATGTTCCGGGAGATGTTTCTGGTCACAGGTCTTGCAAAGCTTAGGGAGCAGGATGCGGCGGCGGTGGATGCGCTGGAGGTGTTGAAGATGGCCACGGTAAACGGCTCTCGGGCTATGAATCTGCCGGATACGGATGTGCTGGCGGAGGGAAAACAGGCGGATATTATTATGATCGATCTGCACCAGCCCAATATGCAGCCGCTCAATAATATCCCGAAAAATCTGGTTTACAGCGGCAGTAAGCAGAATGTAAAAATGACCATGATACGGGGAAAGATCCTGTATGAGAACGGTGCATTTACGAAAGCATATGATGTGGAAGAAATCTACAGAAAGGCGAATGAGATCATAGACAGTCTCAGATAGGCATGGATTCTTTGGCGCTTGCGGGTATGATCGTACTTTTGATCATGCTCCTTATGGGAAAGGAATATTACAACAGCAGGCAGTTTCATAAAAAGCGGCTGGAACAGATCTATGCCGATTACGGCACTGTCCCTAAGCGGGTTTATGGAGCGGAGGAGCTTGCCCATATCAGTATGTATTATAAGAAGCATCCTCAGGCGGATCAGATTGATGATATTACCTGGAACGATCTGCATATGGATGCGGTCTATCAAAGGCTGAATACCTGTCTTTCTGCTGCCGGGGATGAGTATCTGTACTACAGGCTCAGGACTCCCGCAGAGAATGTGGACGAGCTGATTAAAATGGAGCGCCGCATCTGCTTTTTCAGGGAGCATGAAAAGGAGAGGCACGATCTGCAGAGGGTATTTTATCAGCTGGGACGGACCGGTCGGCATTCTCTCTATGAGTATCTGGATCATCTGGAACTTTTGGGGGAGCGGAAGAATACGAAATATCTTTTCTTTGACGGATTGATTTTTGTGAGTCTGGGGCTTATGTTTGTCTATCTGCCGGTGGGGCTTGTCTGTCTGCTTCTTGTTTTGTGTCACAATCTCATCGGTTATTTTAAGGAGTATCGACAGGTAGAACCTTATGTCACCAGTTTTGCCTATGTGAGAAGGCTTTTGCAGGGGGCGGAGGAACTTGCAGGGGAAGAGATCAGGGAAATTGAAGAGGAGCTTACAGCGCTTCGACTCGCGCATCGAAAGCTGCGGAGCTTTTTGAGAAACTCCTATCTGGTGACGTCTGCCGGTCAGGGAAACGGTAATCCGCTGGAGGTTTTGTTTGATTATCTGCGCATGATGTTTTACCTGGACCTGATCCGGTTTAACAGTGCGCTTCGGGCGCTGCGCGAGCACATGGGTGAAGTGGATCAGATGGTCACCATTCTGGGGCAGTTGGAGTGCATGGTGGCGGCGGGCGCTTATCGACAGAGCCTGAAAGAGGCATATTGCGTGCCCAATCTGCAGGAGACAGAGCAGGAGAGTCCTTTTCTGGAGGCGGAGGCTTTATACCATCCACTGTTGCAGGAGGCGGTAGCCAATTCGTTGTCTGTCAGACGGGGGATGCTGTTGACCGGCTCCAATGCTTCGGGGAAATCCACTTTTCTGCGGACGGTGGCGGTGAACGCGCTTCTGGCACAGACCATACACACCTGTGCGGCG
>CAZUZZ010000346.1:0-2137 GCA_964625055.1 uncultured Bacteroides sp.
TCCGCTGCTCGTCATGGATGATACGTCCATCCTCTATGGTGATGATGCGGTCCGCTTCCAGAGCCGCCTTCTCGTCATGGGTGATGAACAGAACGGTCTGTCCCAGATTACGGTTGGAGAGTTTTAGCATATCAATGATCTCTCTGGCATTTTTCTGATCCAGATTGCCCGTCGGCTCATCCGCCAGCAACAGAGCCGGACGGTAGATCAGAGAACGGGCGATGGCTGCCCTCTGCTGCTGCCCACCCGAAAGCTGACTCGGCAGCGCCTCTAACCTATCGGAAATACCGAGGGAATCCACCACCTTCTCAAAATATTCTTGGTTGGGCCTCTTTTTGTCCAACGCTAACGGCAGGAGAATATTTTTCCGCACCGTGAGCGTGGGAATCAGATTATAAAACTGATAGACCAGTCCCACCTTTCTTCTGCGAAAAATAGCAGCCTGGGCAGGATTCAGACCGGAAAGTTCCGTTCCTCCCACGATAACTCTGCCCTCTGTGGGCTTATCCACGCTTCCGAGAATATGCAGCAACGTGGACTTGCCGGAACCGGAGGCTCCCATGATCGCCACAAATTCCCCCTGCTCCACCGTCAGATCTATCCCATCGAGAGCCACTACCTGACTCTCGCCCGACCCATATACCTTGCGCACATCTACACAGCTTACAATGTTCATACGTCCATCTCCTCCGTCCAACCATATTTTATCTTTCTCTTCTTCCAGTATAACCGCGCAAAGTTACAGCTCAGTGACGGACATAAAAATGGATTTCAAAACAGGCGCCGCCCTCCGCCAGATTTTTCGCCCGTATCGTTCCGTTTTGACGCTCCACGATCTCCTTCGCCAGAGCCAGGCCAATGCCGATCCCGCCCTCGCCGGCCTTTTCTCCGCGATAAAACCGCTCAAAAAGCCGGGGCATATCCGCCTTAGCAAACCCCTCGCCCTCATCCCAGATCAAAATCTCCGTATACAGAGGATTCTGCCCGTAGGAACAATGCACCGTTCCTCCTGCATTGTGTTCCATACAGTTCTTCATCAGATTCATCACCGCCTCCATCGTCCAGTCCAGATCGGCGGTTATGGCCATCTCCCCCAATTCCGGAATCTCTACTAAAGTACCTGTCTGTGCAAACAATTCCTGCAGATTGTCCGCCGCAAGCATAAGCACAGTGAAAACATCGACCTCCTCCCTCTGCAATGCTAGAGTACCAGCATCGAGCCGGGATAGCACAAGCAGCGCCTCCTCCAAATGGGTAAGCCGCAAAAGCTGTTTCTGTATCTGCGAAAGCCTCTCCGTCTCATATTCCTTTTGCAGCATCTGCACCGACAGGGAGATCGCAGTGATCGGCGTTTTGATCTGATGCGCAATATTGGACAGGTTCTCGGCAAAAGCATTTCTTGCCTGTACCGCCGCATCTTTCGTCTGATAGAGTGAAGTCACCGTCTTGTAAATCTCATCCTCCAATCTGGAAAAAGCGTCCTCCCCCAAACTCTTACACAGGGGCACACTTCCCATGACAGCCTGCTCCAGATAATCTTCCAACGCCAGAACGCGCGCAGTCTGCCGCTTCTTCCAATACCCAAAAAGAAAGGCGAAAAAAAGAGCGCCAGCCAAAAACCCTGCTGCCGCAAACAAAATATTTCCCCATCCACTCATACTGTATCCTCCATGCGATATCCGATACTCCTCACTGTTTTCAGACAGGAGGGCTGACCAAGCTTATCCCGCAGACGCTTCATCGTGACCGTCAGGGTATTGTCATTCACATAATTCCCGTGTACGTCCCATACCTGCTCTAAAATACGTTCCCTGGTGACTGTCTTTCCTTCGTTTTGCATTAAAAATAAAAGCAGTTCATACTCCACCGCGCTCAAGTCAACCTCCTCCGAATGATCGGAAACCGTCCTGCGGTCCAGATCCATCACGATCCCACCGCAGGAAAGATAATTCTTTGTTACATTGCCTGTTCTCCGAAGCAGAGCCTGCATCCGGGAATATAGTACATCCAGATCAAAGGGCTTCACCACATAATCATCGGCCCCGCTTTGGAATCCTGAGACAATATCGCTGGAATCCCCACGGACTGTGAGAAAAATAACGGGCAGCGCTTTCCACTTGCCGCGAATCCATCGGCA
>CAZUZZ010000347.1:0-2120 GCA_964625055.1 uncultured Bacteroides sp.
GCTGGGTGCTTTCTCCACGGGCGTTGGCAGCACGGACATGGCTGCCGGTATGGCTACCGGCAAGGCATGGTTTAAGGTGCCCTCCGCCATCAAATTTAACCTGACAGGCAAACCCGCCGAATGGATCAGCGGCAAAGACGTGATCCTGCACATCATCGGCATGATCGGTGTGGACGGCGCACTCTATAAATCCATGGAATTTACCGGGGACGGCATCGCCAATCTGACCATGGACGACCGCTTTACCATTGCCAACATGGCCATTGAGGCCGGCGGCAAGAACGGCATTTTCCCGGTGGATGAGCTGGCGGTCGCTTATATGAAAGAACATACCGACAGAACCTGGAAGATCTATGAGGCGGACGAGGATGCTGTCTACGACGAGGAATACACCATCGATCTGAGCGCCCTCCGGCCCACTGTAGCTTTTCCCCATCTGCCGGAAAACACGAAGACCATTGACGAGATCAAAGAGGATATCAGTATCGATCAGGTGGTGATCGGTTCCTGCACCAACGGCCGTCTGGATGACCTGCGTATAGCGGCGAAGGTATTACAGGGAAGACACGTGGCTGCCGGTATGCGTTGTATCGTGATCCCTGCCACACAGGCCATCTATTTACAGGCTATGGAGGAGGGCCTTTTAAAGACCTTTATTGAGGCGGGCGCCATCGTGAGCACCCCCACCTGCGGTCCTTGTCTCGGCGGTTACATGGGCATTCTGGCAGAGGGCGAGCGCTGTGTCTCCACCACCAACCGCAACTTCGTGGGACGTATGGGACACGTGAACTCGGAAATCTATCTGGCAAGCCCTGCAGTGGCGGCAGCCAGCGCAGTGACCGGAAAGATCTCCTGCCCCTGTAAGCTCAATTAAAAACAATATAGAAAGGATGCACCGATATGAAAGCAGCAAAAGGAACGGTTTTTAAATATGGAGACAATGTAGATACGGATGTCATCATCCCCGCGCGCTATTTAAATTCTTCCGATCCGGAGGAGCTGGCGCAGCACTGTATGGAGGATATTGACAAGACCTTTATTCAAAAGGTGAAGCAGGGTGATATCATCGTGGCTGACAAGAATTTCGGCTGCGGCTCTTCCAGAGAGCACGCGCCTATAGCCATCAAGGCTGCTGGTGTCAGCTGTGTGATCGCGGAGACATTTGCCAGAATTTTTTACCGCAATGCCATCAACATCGGTCTGCCTATTGTGGAATGTCCGGAGGCGGCTGCGGCGATCGAAGCAGGCGATACGGTGGAAGTGAATTTTGACACCGGTGTGATCACGGATGTAACCAAAGGAACGACCTACCAGGGACAGGCATTCCCCGAGTTTATGCAGAAGATCATTGCTGCGGAGGGGTTAGTGAACTATATCAATCAAAAATAACAGGGTGATATTATGATCTACAGGGTCGGCGACGGCAATAACCCCGCCTATGACTATAGTAGTCAATTAAAGTCTGTCGGGAATGCGGAAGGTCAGGAAAAGTTCAGCTTAGAGCATCAGAAAGAGCAGGCATCTTCTCCCAAAAAGGAGGAGAAGGGCGAGGACAAAAAACTACATGAGAAACCGGGCGCAGAGATCAAACGTTCCGGCGGCGTCAAGCTGGAATTGTCCGGTGCCGGAAAAGCAGAAGAAGAGTCAGAAATGACAAATTCCCGGGTCGCTTCTGCCAATAGCGGCAGTTCCCTGTGGCAGACTGTTCTTTCAATCTGGCAGGCTTTGAAAGGTTTCATCTATCGGATCTGGAATGATGAATCACCGGAGGTCATATCGGAGGATGTGACACCGGAGGAGGCAGAGCGGTACACTGAGGAATATTATGCCCTCAAGGGCATCACACCCGAAACAATTCAAAAACAGCAGCTGGAAGACATCTCCACGGAAGAATCAGAAAAAGAAAAACAGGCTGAACGGGATGCCAGAATCCGGAAACATCTTCGATCCGGCAATCTGGATCAAGTGATCAGCCTGTTAACTGACGACGGGAAACGATCCGTAGCCAAAAATTCCACGTTGTTAACCTATTATGACAGAAGCGGGCAGCTTCGGCAGATCAATGCCTCAGACAGAGAGAGGATCCTGCACGGAGATCGAAATGTAAGAAAACTATAGAC
>CAZUZZ010000348.1:0-519 GCA_964625055.1 uncultured Bacteroides sp.
AGTGCGTGCCACATATACGGAGAATACAGCCCATGTATTTAGGGTGGCAGAGGCTGTTGAAGAGTTTATCGAAGAACTTGTTGACAGAAGCATCCCTGTAAATGCGGCTCACCGGATGTTAACACTGGTAACAGTGGTTAACGTAGATGCGCTGAATAAGACGGTTCACCTTGTAAAAGGTGGGCGTATTATGGGGAGAATACGGGAATATAACAGGGCTGACGCCCTTAATAATCTTAGCTTGGAAAATAAGATTGGGGCGGCAGTTGAGGATTATGTGCGAACAATGCAAAGGAGAATGAAGAATAATAGAAACAATAAGTATCAGGTTGGGGTGAATCCAAGAAAAAAGGATTATGGAGCATTCCAGCCAGGATGAAAATGGCGTCAGTGTTTCAAAAATAAGACGCATGCCTGCATTGATAAGGTTGTGGCCTATATGTGCCATGGCCTTATTTTTTTGTGAAAATAGGGATTTTGGATAGTTTACGGGTGATTTTAGAAGAAAAAAACGGATAC
>CAZUZZ010000348.1:529-2116 GCA_964625055.1 uncultured Bacteroides sp.
TTGCAGATGGGAAAAATGGGAGGCTGGCATGGGTAATATAAAAGTGGTGGCAGAAAGTATGAGATATGGGAAAAGGCAGGCCTGAAAGCGTCCAGAATGGATTTTAAGGGGCTTAAAAGGGTTGAGGGTAGAAATATAAGGCTAAAGGCAGAACAGGGAAATAAGGGTGAGATCATAATGGATAAAAAGGTTTTGTTTAGAGGCTTAAAAGAAAATAGGAAGATACGGCGAATGCCCTAATAACATGCGTGTATTTCTGGTAAAAATCACTCTTTCATTTTGATAGGTTCAGCGTTACAATCCCCCAGCATTAAAAAGAAAGGGGGTGTGGAAAAATGTATCAGGAACTAAAAATTTTCATTCTGGCGGCAGCGCTTGCAGTTTATGTTATGACTTGTTTCAGTTGTGTGGTAATCATAAAAATTGCCATGAGAATTCTGATTGAAAAAGTGGATGCCATAGTTGAACGATTGGAAAAGAGAGAAAAGGGGGAGTGAGAAAATGGCCAGCTTTGAAATGTTTATTAAGAAAATGAAAAAGGAAATGGGAGAGCGGTTTGGCAGTGCTTATACGATCGAAGTACAGAACGTGTTAAAAAATAACGGAGTCAGAAAAACAGGGCTGATGGTAAAGAGGGATGGAAAAACTGCAAGCCCGGTGATTTATCTTGACGCCTATTATGAAGCATACCAGGAAGGCAGGAGCATGAAAGAAATGATAAATGAGGTTTATGACATGTATAATACATTTGAAAGACAGGATATCCCATTAGAGATGTTAAAAGATTTTGAGAATATGAAAGACAAAGTATATTATAAGCTGGTGAATTATGAGAATAACAAAAAGTCATTAGAGAATATGCCCCATATGCGTTATTTAGATTTAGCGGTAACATTCGGCATTTTAATAGAGCGGAGCAGAAACGGGCAGATGACAACGCAGATAGAAAATAAGCAGATGAGATACTGGGGAATGGATGCGGAAAGTTTATATGATCTGGCAGAAGAGAACACGCCAAGGCTGTTTCCCAGCAGTCTGGAAAGCATGCCGGACGTCTTAAAAAAGATTATTAAAGAACATATGGGAAGTGGTTATGATGAGGAACTGTTTGGAGATTTATTACCAGCACAGACAGAAAACCCCATGTTCATATTGGGCAACACCAGCGGCGTAAATGGTGCGGCGGTGATTTTATATAAAAACGTGTTAAAAGATTTTGCAGAGGCAGAGAAAACTGATTTGGTGATACTGCCATGCAGCGTGCATGAAACGCTGTTGATACCATATGATGGGGAGGCTGACATGAAGGACTTTAAAGAGATGGTAATGCATATAAACAGGACAGAAGTGCCAAAAGACGAGGTCTTGTCAGACAGTGTTTACCTGTATAAAAGAGAAAGCGATAAAATATATCTTGCTTTATAATGTTTAAAAGGGCTTATAGGGAATAAAGGAATGGCATGGCTGGAAATCCTGTACAAATCGTACATTCCAGCTATGCGAAATCCGGCACTTACACTACAGACAAAAGGGAAACCCAGCGTTAAGATATAGGCATAGAAGTTAAGAAAAATAAAAATTAAAAAA
>CAZUZZ010000349.1:0-2107 GCA_964625055.1 uncultured Bacteroides sp.
ACGAAAGTAAAGGTCATTCCATCATCTCCCGGTAAATATGCATCAGGCGATAATAATTCTGATCCGCATCATGATTGATACGCGCATGCTTTCTGGCGTTGTCCGAGAGACGATCCACGATCGCCTCCTTCGTGAAGATCTCAATGATGCTGTCCGCCAGCGCTTCCACATCCCCGGGCGGATAGAGGAATCCGTCCCCGCCGTCCGTCAGGATATTATGTATGCCCCCCACATTGGCCGCCACACAGGGCACGCCGAGAAGCATCGCCTCTCCCACCGAATTAGGAGAGTTTTCCAACACCGAAGGGCAGACAAAAACCTGACAACTCAGATACTGTACCTTCATCTCCTCCGCGTCCAAACGGCCCAGCATGGTCACCTTGTCCTCCAGATGGTTCTCCTTGATAAGTTTTTTCAGATACTTGCCGTAGGCGGGCAGCTTCAACACATCCTTCCATGTCTCCGCCTTCAAAATATCGGCCCCCGCCACATAGATCTCCGTATCCGGGAACTGCTCTAAAATCTTAGGCATCGCCTGTAAAAGATAATGGAAGCCCTTCAAAGGATAGTCTCCCTGACTCAAAAAAATACGATGCGTCTGGCAATTATTTTTATTCCATCTATCACGGTAAAACACTCCCCGCAGCGTCTCGTTTAAGAAATGATATACAGCGTCGGGGTTGATCTTCTGTGTCTCCGCCCGGTCAAAATCCGTGCGGCCCGCTATGTGTCCGACCCGCTTCAAAGCCTCGATCTCAAATTCACCGCGTTTCTCAAACTTTTTCTGCTGCTGTCTGATACTGTCTTTCCTCACCCTGTCGCGGAAGGTACTCTTCCTTTGTACCTTCACCGGCAGATCGGCCATATACACCTTCGCGATCGCAGAGATGATTCCCTGAATCCCCACTAACGTCCGATCCGGCTGGTCGAATACCTTGATCGAAGCCAGCGCATGGGGAAACTCCGTGCCGAACACGTGCAGAATATCCGGCTTAAAATCATTGATGATCAATTCAAACTGTTTTTCAAGCCCCACATCATAGTGTTCCGGCGCCGCCAGATCCTCCACAAATCCATAGCAGTGACAGGAGATACTTTCTCCGAGCGGCATCATCCTGTCAAAGCTTCCGATGGACTCATCCACCGGAAATGCGATCCCCAGCTCGATCCGGTTTCTCTCCTGCTCCATTACGACCCGGTCTAGGAGACCGCTCAGCCAGCCCTCCCTGTTACTGCAGGGGAGATTGAGTCTCTTAGCGATCGCCGGCAGCATAATGTTACACACCCATAAAACTTTCATTCGTGTTTTCCTCCATAAATCCTTCTCTTCAGTCCCTGATAAATCCCCGCCGTCACCGGATTCGACGCAAGATACGTCCGAAGCGGCGCCAGTGTCAGAAGCAGAATGAGTCGATATCGCACGATCTGCTCCCTGCTCATATATCTCTTCACAATATGCATATGCTCTACAGCGGAGCGTCTTTTGTTTTCTTTTGTCTCCGAAAAGCCGCCACCCTCATAGGAGACTACCGTCACAGGCACATAGTCCATGGATGCACGCGCCCTGTAATAACACCACAGGAAATGTTCATAGTCAGCCCGGACCTTATAACAGGTTCGAAATCCCCGCTTTTTCAAAAGCCTTCTGTCATAAAAACAGGCCTGATGGCATGGTACATTTCGGTAGCAGGCAAAATCGTCTATCTGCGGATTCGACATCACATAAGCGCCTGTGCTCCTCTCCAGAATATTCCCGTAGAGAATCCTCGGCTTCCGGTCTCTTTTTTCGATCTCCTGTCTTATCCTCGCAAGCACTGTCTCATCCTGAAAATAGTCTCCGCAGTTCAGGAAAAAAAGATACCTCCCCGCCGCATATTCGACCGCCTGGTTCATGGCGTCATAAATGCCTTTATCTTTCCTGCAAAAGACCTTCATATCCTCTCCGGAAGAAAGCGCCTCCACCGAACCGTCCGTGGAAAGCCCGTCCTTTACGATGATCTCATAATCCTTCTCCGTCTGTCCGCGGATACTCTCTATGGTCTTTTGCAATTTGGGGCCCGCATTGTAGCAGACCACTATGATACTGAATGTCATGGTATCTCCTTAT
>CAZUZZ010000350.1:0-2101 GCA_964625055.1 uncultured Bacteroides sp.
TCATACAAATATAAAGTGCTGGCATCACAATTTGTGATCTCCATCCCTTTATCCAAAATGGTCATGAGCAGACGGTTTCTGTCTCTTTCAGTAGAAAGACGTATTCCAATATCCATTATCTTTTCAAAATCTTCATATTGTAAATGCATCCTACTTCTCCTTCTCCTGTTCCATCGGATATATCCCGTGCCGCTTCATATATTCCAATGATTCCTTCTGTGCCTGATAACCGTTCACTTCCACCAGCACAGGCGCTTTGATCTGATACTGCCTGATCAGCCGGTCAAATTCCTGCCAGTCCATCTTTCCGGATCCCACCGCAAGATGCAGATCGTTCTCCAGATCGTTGTCATTGATGTGGATATGTCGGATATAAGGCGCCAGCGTCTCGATCCACTCCTGTCCTGAACACCTCGAAAGCATGGCGTGAGCATAATCCAGACAGATCCCGAAATTCCCGACGTTCTGCATCCTCTCCGCCATCCCCGCCATGATATCCGGCGCTTCATCAAACATATTTTCCATGAAAATCTGCTGCTCGGGATACTGGCAGGCAATTTCCGTAAAAAACGTAACGTTTCTGTCGCACCAGTTTTTCAGATAAGCCGCTGCACGGAATCCGGCAAGCCGCCCTGTATGGAACACAACCCCTTTTAAGCCCATCCGCTTCGCAATTTCCATGGACTGACGGACCCGCAGCATAGAAGCATCCCTGATCAGAGAGTCGTCACTGTGTATCGTCACATCCAGAAACGCCCCATGCATCGTATCCATGGAAAAATCTTTCTTATACTTTCCATAGCCTGCGATGATCTCCGCCTGCCTCTCGGAATCATCCATCGTGTCCGGTATATAGAACTCATTATATTCAAATGCACAGCCGTATTCCTCTGCCAGACTGCACACCCGATCCAAATCTGCCCTGTCGGGAACCAAATACAACTTACTCATTTCTTTACGCATCTTTCTCTACATGATCTACTTGATATACAAATACACCGTTGCTCTTTCCCTTCAACGGGATCTCCCCGATCGGTGTCACCGTCACTCTGTCTTTAACTGCCTCATAGACATCTTTACTGATCAGAATCTGTCCCGGCCGCGCATTGCTCTCCAGTCTGGCCGCCGTATTGACAGTATCGCCGATCGCCGTATAATCCATACGGAAATCACATCCGATGTTACCCACAACGGCATTGCCGCAGTTGACTCCGATTCCGAACGACACGCTCTTGCCGTATCTTTCACGGAATTTCTCGGCGATGGCCTCCGCTCCCGCCTGCATATCCCATGCGGTAGCAACGGCACGGAAGATATAATCATCCAGATCAAAGGGCGCATTGAACACCGCCATCGTAGCGTCTCCTACGAACTTGTCAAGGGTTCCGCCATTGTCAAAGATTGACTGCGTGGTAAGCCCCAAATACTCATTCAGGATCTCCACCACTTCCTCCGGCTTCAGGCTCTCCGACATCGTCGTAAATCCCCGGATATCCACAAACAGCACCGCAATATGGCGGTTCTCTCCGCCGATCACCAGTTCAAAATCTTTGTTCTTACTGATCTTATCTACCACCTGAGGCGCTACATATTGTTTAAATACATTGATGACCTGCCGCCTGCGCATGATCTCCGCCAGATATCTGCGCACCATCTGGATCAGATAAATAATAAGCAGACAGACCGGTAAAAGGATCGTCGGAACGATCCACCCTCTCGCGTACATTCCCCGTGCAAAAACCAGATCCAGAATCGTCAGCCCCGCAAAAAGCAGTGTAGAGTACAGAAGCCTCAGCTTTCCGCTGCACACATAGAATGCGCCGCATAGAACTGCCGCCACAAGCGCATACAGCAGGGGCGATACCGGAAGCTGTGTCCTGCCCTCCAGCAGAGCTTCTATGATGTTCGCGTGTATTTCCACTCCGTACATCTGGCTGTTATGGGCGATGGCAGGCATATAGGAATCCTGCATTCCAACGGCATAAGCCCCCACTAACACCACCGCATCACGAAAGATCGCAGCGTCCACAGTCCCGTCCAGCACATCCGCCATAGAAACTACACTGTAGCCTCCCGCCTTGCCGGAATAGGTGAAATAGTA
>CAZUZZ010000351.1:0-1747 GCA_964625055.1 uncultured Bacteroides sp.
GATGCATAATCCCTGAGATACGGGGCGTATAGTTGGGCGCATCGGGCTCAAACTCCCTGGTGCGCAGCGCCTGCTCGAAAGTCTGCTGCCTGTCCATAAGCTCATAGATCGTATCCGTCTGATCCCCGTTCGTCACGATAGTTTTATTGCCCAGCACACGCACCGGCGCATAGATGATCAGGCTGGGATCCTCCAGTTTGGAAGGGTCAAAGGCTTGTGTGCGGATGCCTTTTCCATCCTCCACAAACACTCTGTTTCTGCTGTTGCTGCTGCGCCCCATGATAAAATAGGCGGTTACCGCATATTTCCCGTCAGCCGACTTGCCGATCACAATGCCTCTGCCCGGGTAACTGTTTCCCGCAAGCTCCTGCGCTAAATTTCTCTTTTCCATAATAGTTCTCCTCATCACTCGTCTACAGAATAGTTCGGCGCTTCCTTGGTAATATGGATATCGTGAGGATGACTCTCCTTTAAGGAAGCCGCGGAAATCTTCACGAATCTGCCGTTCTGTTTCAGCTCCTCTATGGTAGCGGTGCCGCAGTACCCCATACCGGAACGCAAGCCGCCCATCAGCTGGAACACTGTGTCCTCCACGCTTCCCTTATAAGCCACACGACCTTCTACGCCCTCCGGCACCAGCTTCTTGGCATCTGTCTGGAAATAACGGTCCTTACTGCCGTTCTCCATCGCTGCAATGGAGCCCATGCCACGGTACACCTTATATTTTCTGCCCTGATAGAGCTCGTAAGTGCCCGGACTCTCCTCACAGCCGGCAAACATACTGCCCATCATGCAGACATCACCGCCCGCAGCGATCGCCTTTGTCATGTCACCGGAATATTTGATACCGCCGTCCGCGATGATCGGCACTCCATACTCTTTTGCTACCGAATAAGCGTCCATGATAGCCGAAATCTGCGGTACACCGATGCCTGCCACCACTCTGGTGGTACAGATGGAACCGGGGCCGATTCCTACCTTAACTGCGTCGGCGCCTGCCTCGATCAACGCTCTCGTACCCTCACCCGTAGCCACATTGCCCGCGATCACCTGCAGATCCGGATATTTCTCCTTGATCATCCGCAGACATTTCAGCACATTCTCGGAATGTCCGTGGGCGGAATCCAGTACGACCACATCTACCTTGGCATCGATCAGCGCTCCCACTCTGTCCAGTACATTGGCGGTAATGCCCACACCCGCGCCGCACAGAAGTCTGCCCTGGCTGTCCTTGGCCGCAAGCGGATACTTGATGGTCTTTTCGATATCCTTTATGGTAATAAGTCCCACCAGATTGTAATCGTCATCCACGATAGGAAGTTTTTCCTTTCTGGCTGCCGCTAAAATCTCCTTGGCCTGATCCAAAGTGATACCCGCTTTGGCTGTGATCAGATTTTCAGAGGTCATTGACTCTTTGATTTTCTTCTTGAAATCTGTCTCGAATTTTAAATCTCGATTGGTGATGATACCGACCAGCTTTCTGCCCTCGGTAACGGGAACGCCGGAAATCCTGAACTTAGCCATCAATGCATCGGCATCGCCCAGCGTATGCTCCGGGGTAAGAGAAAAGGGATCTGTGATAACGCCATTCTCTGAGCGCTTAACCTTGTCTACCTCATCGGCCTGCGCCTCTATGGACATATTTTTATGAATGATACCGATGCCGCCCTGTCTGGCCATGGAAATCGCCATCCTGTGTTCGGTCACCGTATCCATTCCCGCACTCATCATGGGGATGTTCAACTTA
>CAZUZZ010000351.1:1757-2098 GCA_964625055.1 uncultured Bacteroides sp.
CCTCCTGTCGTGTAATGTAAGTTGTCATGCTGCTATTGTTAAATATTAATCAATCAGGAAATAGGAAATTTTTCCTGATTGCCGCGCGGCCCGTGCGCCACTTTAGTGGCATATTCCCTCTGCGCGGGTCTGCGCATAAAAAGTATCAGCGCAAAAATACTTCTGCGCTGATCTTATTAATCACGAAAGACTTTTCTGGGTGCCACATCCTGAATCGCCCTAAGCATAGTCTCATTGGGCTCCAGAATCACCCGGCAGTCATTCATCACCATCATATATCTTTTTTCCGGCTGTTGTGCCACACCGGAGCTGTAATCTACCGTCTTCAACTGACGGTTCTT
>CAZUZZ010000352.1:0-2097 GCA_964625055.1 uncultured Bacteroides sp.
GTTGGTGTTTGTGGGGCTTGGCCTGGTTTTTGTGGTGGTGGGCAGAGTGATGGCCGGTACCATAGAAACGGCGGAGATCGAGCACGAGGCGGATGAGGAGGAAGCTGCGGCGGAGGAGATCAGACAGCCGGAGAATGTGACTTCCCTTTTGCAGGTGGATCCCATCGAGCTGGAGTTTGGTTATGGTATTATCCCTTTGGCGGACGTCAATCAGGGCGGCGACCTTCTGGATCGTGTGGTTATGATAAGAAGACAGATTGCGCTGGAACTTGGTACGGTCGTACCGATTATTCGTCTGCGTGATAACATACAGTTGAATCCGAACCAATATATTATTAAAATAAAGGGTGTACAGGTCAGTGAAGGTGAGATCCTGTTTGACCACTATATGGCGATGAATCCCGGTTATGTGGAGGAAGAGATCACGGGTATACCTACCTTTGAGCCGTCCTTCCATCTGCCGGCGATCTGGATCACAGAGGGACAGAGAGAGCGTGCGGAGAGTATGGGATATACGGTGGTCGATCCGCCGTCCATCATTGCGACGCATCTGACAGAGATCATCAGACAGTACATATCCGAGCTTCTTACCAGACAGGATGTACAGAGTCTGGTGGACAACTTAAAAGAGACCAATCCCTCCCTGGTGGAGGAGCTGGTACCCAAACTTCTGGGCCTTGGCGAGATACAGAAGGTGCTGCAGAATCTCTTAAAGGAGGGTATTTCCATCCGGGATCTGCTCACCATATTCGAGACTCTGGCGGACTATGCGGCTACTACCAGAGATACCGATATACTGACGGAATATGTCAGACAGAGTCTGAAGCGTGCGATCTCAGGCAAATTCTTCCCGGCCAACGAGACAACCAGCGTGGTGACGCTGGATCCCAAGCTGGAGCAGGAGATCATGGCAAGCGTGAAACAGACAGAGCAGGGGGCATATCTGACCCTCGATCCTGCCAAGACCAAGAGCATTATGGAATCCGTCGGTGTGGAGACCAAGAAGCTGGAGGATCTGGGCAAGATACCGATCGTGATCACATCCCCTATTGTGCGCGCTTACTTTAAGAAGCTGACAGAGGATTATTATAAGGATCTGGTCGTTGTGTCCTACAATGAAGTGGAATCCACGATCGAATTACAGTCTGTTGGGATGGTGACAGCATAATGATAATCAAAAAATTTACAGCCAAAACTGAAAAGGAAGCGATCGAAAACGCGAGAAAGGAACTGGGGGACGGCGTTGTCGTCATGAATGTTAAGCCCGTGAAAAACAGGGGCTTTTTCGCGTTCTTGAAGTCACCTCTGGTGGAGGTTACGGTAGCGCTGGAGGAGGAGAGCGAAAAGTATTCGGCGGCAGTCTCCGCTATCAGCGCGATCGCTGCCGGTCAGAGTAAAGTGGAGGAACCTGTTAAAAGTACACCTGTTATTGAAACTCCGGAGAAGCGGGACAGCAACAGCGCCATCGAGGAGAAGCTGGACAGTTTACAGTCCCTTCTGGAGCAGCAGCTTCAGAAACCGGAGGAGGAAAAGGCAGAGAAGGAAGAGAGCGTAGAGCCTGTCAAGGAGGAGTCGGAGACAGATAAGTTCATGCGGCTTCTGCATGATACCATGCTGGAGAACGAGGTGGATGAGAAATACGCTCAGGAGATCATTGACGAGATCGAACTGATCAACAAGCCCAATATGCCCTTTGACTATGCGCTGGCAAATATCTATCAGAAGATGATCTTGAAATTCGGGAAATCCAGCGGGATAGAGCCGGCATCAAACGGCATCAAACTGGTGTTCTTCATCGGCCCCACAGGTGTGGGCAAGACCACCACGATCGCGAAGATCGCGTCCAAATTCCGGGTGGATGAAAAGAAAAAGGTGGCGCTCCTTACAGCGGACACCTACCGGATCGCTGCGGCGGAGCAGCTCCGCACCTATGCGAACATTCTGGAGGTGCCTTTCCGTGTGATCTACACAGTGGAAGAAATAGGCAAGGCGATGGAAGATTTCAGAGATTACGATTATATCATGATAGATACGGCGGGACATTCCCACCAAAACAATACGCAAAAAGATAATATGTGTAATATCATACATTCCGTG
>CAZUZZ010000353.1:0-2090 GCA_964625055.1 uncultured Bacteroides sp.
GAACAGTTTCATATTATGCCTTATCAAATGTCAATCAATTCTGTCTCACCAAAATCTACTTGGCGGACAAAAACTTCTCGATCTCTGCAACGGCCTCCTCCTCATCGACGCCGTCCGCAGTCACAATCACCTCTGCTCCGCTGTCGAGTCCCATGCTCATCATACCCATGATACTCTTCGCGTTCACCTTCTTGTTGTCGGAACCAAGGTACACTGTGCTTTCAAACTGGCTGGCCACCTGTACAAGCATCGCCACCGGCCTTGCCTCCAGACCCGTCTCCAGCTTGATCTGGATTGACTTCTGAATCATAATAGTTTCCTCCTCTTTTTATGATCTGATTTTCTCGGCAATTTCACTCAGCCTGCGCAATCTGTGATTCACCCCCGATTTCCCCACAATCGGTTCCAGATATCCGCCCAGCTCTTTAAGCGCTGCATCCGGATATTCCAGCCGGATCTCCGCCATCTGCCGCAGATTATCCGGTAGATTCTCAAACCCATACCTGTCTCTGATCAGAAGGATGTCCTCGATCTGCCTCCCTGCGGCCGTCACCGTCTTGGAAATGTTGGCGGTCTCGCAATTAACCCTTCTGTTGATGGAATTGCGCATCTCTTTCAGGATCCTCATATTTTCCAGTTCCATCAAAGACACGTGCGCTCCCATGACGTTCAAAAGATCCACAATACCCGCGCCCTCTTTCAGATAGACCACCTGATATTTCTTTCGCCCTATGATCCTGGCCTCAATCTGAAAATCCCTAAGCATATCCCGCAGTTGTATCGCCTGCGCCTTCTCATCACAGACAAACTCCAGATGATAGCTTTTTTGGGGGTCGCTCATGGAACCCACGCTCAGAAAAGCGCCGCGCAAATAGGCTCTCGCACAGCAGGAATTTTTGATCAGAAGGGGACTGACCGGTTCAGTCAGTTTTATCCTTCCATCTTTGCTGTCCGCAAGATACATCGCCTGTATCACCTTGCGCTCCATCCCATCGTCGGGGATCAGTCTCTCTCTGCCCCGCATAACAGTATCTATATTAAATGTTTTTTTAAGTAATGTAAAGCATTTTCTCGCAACTGCATCATTTTCCGTGTCCAGCACCAGATGCATTCCGTCATCAGAAGAGCCGCCGTTATAGAGCAAAAGCGCTGCCAGCTCTGCGAGCTGACAATGTCTGGCCGAGCCCGTCTGTGCCGCGAGTTCCTCCTTTACAGTCCCTGAAAAAGACATGATTTCTTCCTCTATTTAGTGATATCTCTGTGATACAGCTTCACACCGTAGGTCCCGTGATCCTTTAACCTGTCATAGAGCGCATTGGCTAACGTCACACTCCTGTGTTTGCCTCCGGTACACCCGATGCCGATCACCAGCTGATGCTTGCCCTCTTTCACATAATTAGGGATCAGGAACATGAGCATATCCGTAAGTTTTTGCAAAAATGTGCCGGCCTCCTCAAATTGCATCACGTAGTCCTGCACTTCTTTGTCATTACCTGTCTTATGCTTCAGTTCATCAATATAGAAGGGATTGGGCAAAAAACGCACGTCAAATACCAGATCCGCGTCCGCCGGGATTCCCTTTTTAAAACCAAAGGAAAGGATCGTGACGATCAGCGAATTGTACTCTTTGTTCCTGACAAAAATATCGTCGATCTCCTCTTTCAGCTCTCTGGTCAAAAGATGAGACGTGTCTATAATATAATCTGCCTTCTGCCGGATCTCCTGCAGGATCTCCCGCTCCCTGTGGATACCCTCCACCACTCTGCCCTCCGGTGAGAGCGGATGGATTCTTCTGGTCTCCTTATACCGTTTTAAAAGAACATCATCTCCCGCTTCCAGAAAAAGGATCTCAAAGAGATAGCCGTTCTCTCTCAACTGATCCAATATGCGGTGTACGCCGCCAAAAGACTGATCGGCGCGCACATCAAGCCCCAGAGCCACTTTATTGACCTCGCTCTTCGGCATCGTGATCAACTCCACAAATTTCTCGATCAGCGCCACCGGCAAATTATCCACACAGTAAAAGCCTGCATCCTCCAGCATTTTCATGGCGGTTCGCTTTCCCGATCCGCTCATTCCCGTCACGATCA
>CAZUZZ010000354.1:0-2085 GCA_964625055.1 uncultured Bacteroides sp.
CACCATCTACCGCAACTGGCAGAATAATCCGGACACCACCAAGGCCGTCTTTATCCCCTTCCAGGACGTAGAAAAATGGGGAATCGCGGTGCAGAAGGGAAATCAGGAATTGTTAGACCAGATCAATGCGTTTCTCGCGGATTTTCAGGAGAAAGGCGGCTATGAAGAATTGACCGAAAAGCATCTCTCAGAAGAGAAAAAGGCATTCGACGAACTGAATTTCCAGTGGTTTTTTGACATGAAGAACTGACAGGTAGGACCATGAATCGATTCAAACAACTTTTTTTGATACCGAATAATAAAAGGATCAGCCGGTCCGCCGCACTTGTAAATCTTCTGGTGGTCACGGCTCTGTGGGTTGCACTGTTTTGGATCTCGCTCAGAGCCATTCATGTACAGCTTGATTTTGCATTTTTAGGGCAGTTCCGTATCCGTATATGGGACGGTTTTCTTGTCACCCTGGGTTTAAGTCTGTGCAGTCTGATCTTAAGCCTTATCATTGGCATTTTGAGCGCTGCAGGACAAAGCTCCCCCATCCTCTTTGTCCGCTTCTTTTGCAGTGTCTATGTAAAATTTATTCGGGGAACGCCATTGATCATGCAGATTTATCTGTTCTTTTATATTGTCGGCACGGCCTGGGGCGTAAACAATCGCTTCACCGCAGGGGTTCTCATTCTCTCGATTTTTGAGGGCGCCTACATTGCCGAGATCATCCGCGGCAGTCTCCTTTCCCTGGATCAGTCCCAGTTAGAGGCCGCCCGGGCGGTAGGCTTCACCAAAAAGCAAACCTGGCGTTTTGTAATTCTTCCCCAAATGATTGCCCGAACACTGCCGGCTCTCACCGGACAATTTGCCTCCATCATCAAAGATTCGTCATTGCTCTCTGTCATTGCCGTCATTGAACTGACGCAGTCTATGCGGGAAATCAGCGCCGTGAACTTCCGGCTGTTTGAGTGCTACCTGTTTCTCGGCATCCTCTACTTATGCCTGACACTGCCGATTTCCCTCATCAGCGAACGTTTAGAAAGAAGGTTTCAGTATGAGAGTTGAGTTTCAAAACCTTTCCAAACAATATGAGGCTGGTCCGATTATCCTGCGCCCCATGGATTTTGCGGACGAAGTACATACCCTGGCCATCATCGGCCCTTCCGGGGGCGGCAAATCCACCCTGCTTCGCATCATCGGCGGTCTGATCGCACCCACTACCGGGAGGCTGTGGGTTGATAATGAAGAAATCGAACAAAATGAAACCTCCCTGCAGCAGTACCGCAAAAAAATCGGTTTTGTCTTTCAACAGGGCGGGTTGTTCCGGCATATGAACGCTCTGGATAATATTGCGGTTCCCTTAGAGCAGGTGCATGGTTACAGCCACACCGACGCCCGCGATCAAGGTATGGAACTTTTAGAACGTTTCGGACTGAAAAATGACTGGCAGAAAAAACCGGCCGCCCTCTCCGGCGGCCAGCAGCAGCGTATTGCGATAGCCCGGGCTATTGCTGCCAAACCCGGTCTTTTACTTTTAGATGAGCCCACCAGCGCGCTGGACCCTGAGTATACCACTGAGGTACTAGATGTGATCCGGGAACTGAAAGAGGAGGGGCTGCGCTTTATCATCGTGACCCATGAAATGGGCTTTGCCCGCCACGCCTGTGATAAAGTCGCTTTTCTCTGCCAAGGTTCTCTGATGGAATACGGGGAGAGCGCCCGGCTCTTTGCCCACCCGGAAACCGAGCAGCTCCAGCAGTTTTTAGGAAAACTGTTGGAGTGGAACATCTCTCTTTAATCGGTTTCTCTTATTTTTTCTCTCGCTTCTAGCAGATCCTCGCAGACAAAGGTGCAGTAAGGCCGTATTTCGGGGGACGCTTCCATCAGATCGGGAACCATGACGGTGCGGCAGCCCGCCGCATATCCCGCCTTAATCCCGTTTTCACTGTCTTCAAATATAAAACATTCTTGCGGCTGGCAGTGGATCCTTTCCGCTGCCAGAAGGAAAATATCCGGCGCCGGTTTCCCGCACTTTACTTCCGTCCCGCTGACGATCTCAGAAAAATATTTCCTTATACCCGCTATCTCCAGATTTGACAC
>CAZUZZ010000355.1:0-2079 GCA_964625055.1 uncultured Bacteroides sp.
TTTCTCACACGTATACTAAGACCATAAGATACAACACAGCGAAGCCAATAGAAAGTAGCTGATTAATTTAAAACTTTTTCATAATAAATGCCAAGTAAGGGCGACCTTACTTGGCATCCTCCCTTTTTTGGGGGTTTTTCTTTTTCTGTTTTCTATTATCCATGTATACAATTTTCTTGCCAAACCCTCTTCCATATGATATACTTGAACCTTGTAAGCACCATTATAAAAAATTGAGTGCCATCGCATTTGATTTTATAATAAAAGGAAAGATTTCCATCACCGTCGACGTAGACATTTAGATAGGATGTCTGCGCCTTTTTGCTTACGGAAAGATAAGGAGGAAATGTATCATGGTTGAAATGATCACAAATGTGAACAGCGCCATTAACAGCTTCGTCTGGGGACTTCCCATGCTGGTGCTGCTCGTCGGTACGGGTATTCTCATGACTGCCCTTACCAAATTCTTCCAGCTGTCCCACATTGGACACTGGTTTAAAAATACCATCGGCGGTATTTTCAGCGACAAACATATCACACAGCACACGGATAAGGAAGATCAGTCCATCTCCCAGTTCCAGTCTCTGTGTACGGCACTCGCCGCCACCATCGGCACAGGTAATATCGTAGGTGTGGCAAGCGCCCTGATCGCCGGCGGCCCCGGCGCCATCTTCTGGATGTGGATCGTAGCTTTCTTCGGCATGATGACCAACTATTCCGAAAATGTTCTGGGCATCTATTATCGCCGTAAAAATGAGAGGGATGAATGGTGCGGCGGCGCCATGTACTACTTAAAGGATGGTCTCGGCTCCTATAAGGGTTTTAAACAGATCGGCGCAGTGCTGGCTGTTCTGTTCTCCATCTTCTGCGTGCTGGCATCTTTCGGTATCGGTAATATGAGTCAGATCAACTCCATCTCCGGCAACATGAATGCGGCATTTGGTATTTCACCTAAGGTGACCGGTATCGCACTCCTGATCCTGGCAGCGCTGGTGATCGTAGGCGGCTTAAAGCGTATCGCCTCCGTTACAGAAAAGCTGGTGCCCTTCATGGCTATCATTTATGTGGTGGGCGCTCTGGTGATCTTCTTTATGAACATTAACCAGTGCGGAGCAGTCTTCTCCGCTATCTTCAAGGGTGCTTTCGGGCTTCGCGCAGTGGGCGGCGGTATCGTCGGTTCCGGTGTTAAGCTGGCCATCACCTGGGGTATGAAGCGCGGCGTGTTCTCCAATGAGGCAGGACTTGGTTCCTCCGTTATGGTACACTCCAGCTCCAACGTCAAAGAGCCTGTTCGTCAGGGTATGTGGGGTATCTTCGAGGTATTCGCAGACACCATGATCGTCTGCACGCTGACCGCCTTTGCGGTACTCTCCTCCGGTCTGATCGATCTGGAGACCGGCGCGGTCTTAAGCGCATCCGAGGGTTCTGCTCTGGTGGGAGAGGCCTTTGCCACACGATTCGGCAATATCGGCCCTATGTTTATCGCTATCGCCATCCTGCTGTTTGCATTTTCCACCGTGCTCGGCTGGAGCCACTACGGTTCTAAAGCATGGGAGTATCTCTTCGGCACCAAATCCATGATCGCCTACAAGATCGTGTTTGTGCTGATGATCTATGTGGGCGCAACCATGAACCTGGGGCTGGCCTGGGATCTCTCCGATACCTTTAACGGTCTGATGGCGATCCCGAACCTGATCGGCGTTTTAAGCCTGTCTCCCATCGTCATGAAGATCACGAAAAACTATGTGGCGCGCGTACTCAAAAAAGAAGACATACAGCCTATGCTCTCCGCTTTCCCTGACATTGAGGAGACTCATGCAAAAGAATTGCAGGAAATGCAGAAAAATAACTAATCGGGCAAACTTGAAAATTTCTATAAGGCAAAAAATGACATGACCATTTCGGTCATGTCATTTTTTATCTCAGATTTAGAATCTCTTCTCCGGCGACTTAAGCCTTGCCGTCAGAACCAAGTACGTTCTTAATCTTATGAGCTACCATATCCTTAACAGCCTGTCTAGCGGGCTTCAGATACTGCCGAGGATCAAAGTGATCCGGATGTTCAGCGAAGTACTGACG
>CAZUZZ010000356.1:0-2063 GCA_964625055.1 uncultured Bacteroides sp.
TTTGTCCAAAGTAATATGGACGTCATATTCCAAGCGTACTCCAAAGCGTCCAGTATAAACTCCGGGCTCGATGGAAAACAGGGTTCCGGGCAGAAGAAGGCGGTCATCGTGGGTTTCATAATCATCCAGATTTGCGCCGATTCCGTGGCAGTTGTGTCCGATATTGTGTCCGGTGCGGTGCATTAAATAATTGCCAAGACCGTTCTTTTGGAAAAAGGAACGGACAAGAGCGTCTACATCACAGCCGCGAAGTGGATGTCCGGTTTCCAGACAGCTGCGGATGTAAGAGAGCGCTTGGGAGCGGGCTTCATTTACGATATCAAAAAGACGTTTGTATTCCGGATTGATATCTGGACCCACGTTTATGCACCATGTAATGTCATAATAAACGGAATCTTCTTTGGGAAGCCGACCGGCGATATCGATAATCAATCGGCTTCCTTCTTTTATCGGTTTTGAACATTGCCGCTGTGGTTCGTAACCCGGATCGCAGGCGTGTTCATCAATGCCCAGAAAGGGCGGAAAATCCATATGGATAGGTTCTGCGGCAATATATTTCTTCATCTGGCAAAGAAGTGCCCATTCATCAATAGTTTGTCCCTTGTTCAGATTTTCACGAATCCAGCGGAAACTGCGTTCCAAAATCCGATGTATGATTATCCCGGCCTGAAGGTGGGATTCTATCTGTTCATCGGTCAAGACGGCACCGAAGTGCTGCATCAAATCGGCGGAAGAAACCAAGTTAACTTTAAAGGATCTTAAGTATTCTATTAGCCCGGCGTCCATGGAACTGATTATTGGCACGTTCCCGCCGGGCGAATACTGGCAGGCGATGGAAGCGTTAGGGCGAAGAAAAGTTGACAGGGCTTCCTTTTGTTCTGCAAGTCCGTTGTAGAGGAGTTTACGGCCGGGGAGATGGTCTAAGAGAAAGGGTTCGATGGAGGAGAGCACTTTGATGGGCTCCCCCAAGGCAGGAATATAGTAAAACAGCCGCCGGGTGCATTTCCGATGAGTTAACTGCAAAAAATCCAGGGAGATAAAATCATGTCCCTGGAAATCGGTAAACAGCCAGCCATTTAAAGAAAAATCTTGCAAAAGGGATTGGATTTTGGTGATGTTCATAGGGCGAGGATCCTCCTGTTGATAAAATTAAGTTCTTACTGCCGGAGGATTCGGTTATATGCGGTAGTGACCGGCATATACAGCACGGCAATCCCGATCACAGTAAATCCGGCGTTGATCATGGTAGCCGGAATGGAGGAGATTTCAGCAGTTATGGCAGTCGGCAGGCTGTTTCCGATAAACATTAGCTCTGCTGTGGACCAGATAAAATCTATCACAATATTCGAAATACCGTAAACCGCGGCGCACAGCACGCCATAAATATATTCTTTATGGAGATTGTCGTTTGCTTTTTTCTTCAATGCCGCAAATAAAGTCCCCGTCAGCATACAGTTGATAACCGCGCTGACGAATACGTTAGGGATGGCGTGGAGATATCCGTTTAATAAATCAAAAATTACCAGGCCAAGAACCGCCGCTGCGGCAGAGCGCTTGTTTCCTAAACAAACCACGGACAGCATTACAAATATATGCCCGAAATGAAGGAAAGGAGTTCCTACGGCTGCGGGAAGAGGGATGCGGAAAAATTGGATTCCTAAAAAAATCATGGCGGCAAAAAAGGCCGTGATTACCATGGAAGTCACCGGAGCGGAATTTTCCCTTAGCAGATCAGATGAATGAGCGGCGGTAAATTTTTCATAACTCATCATAAACACCTCATTTAATATTTTTTGTAATGGCTTGGATGATTTGAGCATTTAATCCTCATTACGGTTTTTATTTTCCCTAGTATAGCATTGGACTGGATGGTTTTATATAGCCAGTTTTTGATTTTTTTATAATGCCAGATGATGGTATTTATTGAGACGAGAGATGTATCATTATGGAACTTTTTGCTTTGACCGTTGCTCCGATACCTGCATAGTATAAAGAAAAACACTGCAGGAATATTTTATGGAAATTTATGTGGTAAAATCAGGAGATACTGTGGATTCTATTGC
>CAZUZZ010000357.1:0-2063 GCA_964625055.1 uncultured Bacteroides sp.
GCGTCATACTGCCCGGAGAGACGGAACCTCTCATAGAACTTGACAACGATAGGCATTTTCGGGAAAAACTGCCTGCCGATCTCTTTCTCCACCCGGTACACATCCTCTTTGCTGATGAGATGCTCCGAAGCAATATAAACGCGCAAAAAGTCTTTCCGTTTGGTACTCGTCACCTTCTCTACGGTAACGTTCTCAAACAGATCCTTCAGTCCCGTATCCAATTTCAAGGTGGGAAACACTTCAAAAAAAGATTTACTCATTCCAGTGCAAAAGCTCCTCCCTCAGTGTGCTGAGCAGCTCCTGTTCCGGCACCTTCCTTACGATCTCGCCCTTCTTGATCAAAAGGCCTTCTCCGATGCCGCCGGCGATGCCGATATCCGCCTCTTTCGCCTCTCCGGGGCCGTTCACCGCACAGCCCATGACCGCCACCTTAATATCCAGAGGAATGTCCTGCACCATCTCCTCCACCTGGGCCGCCAGACCGATCAGATCGATCTTCGTTCTGCCGCAGGTAGGGCAGGATACTACCTCGATACCGCCTTTTCTGAGTCCCAGCGTCCGCAGGATCAGCTTCGCGGACTTGATCTCCTCCACAGGATCTCCGGTCAAAGACACCCTGATCGTGTCGCCGATGCCCTGATTTAAGATAATGCCCAGACCGATTGCCGACTTGATGTTTCCGCTATTCACCGTTCCCGACTCCGTGATTCCCACATGAAGCGGATAAGTCGTCTTTTCCGCCAAAAGTTCATGTGCCCGCACGCACATCATCACATCGGAGGACTTGATACTTATGACAAGGTTATCGTATCCGCAGTCCTCGATAATGCCCACCTTGTCCAGGGCGCTCTCCACGATGCCATCCGCCGTCACACCGTGGTATTTCTCCACCAGCTCCCGCTCCAGTGAACCGCTGTTTACGCCCACACGAATGGGAATCTGCCGCTCTTTCGCGGCTGCGACCACTGCCGCCACCTTCTCCCGACTGCCGATGTTGCCGGGATTGATGCGGATCTTGTCCGCGCCATTCTCGATCGCCGCAATCGCCATTTTATAATCAAAATGGATATCTGCCACCAGCGGGATATGGATCTGCTTCTTGATCTCAGAAAGGGCGTGTGCCGCCTCGATGGTCGGCACCGTACAGCGGATGATCTCACATCCTGCCTTTTCCAGCCGCAAAATCTGTGCCACTGTAGCCGCCGTATCCTCCGTGGGCGTGTTGGTCATGGACTGGATTAGAATGGGATTGCCGCCGCCGATCTTTCTGTCTGCAATTGTAATAACTTTCGTTTGTTCTCTGTGATTTTTCATAAGGCTATTATAATCCAAAAAGGGGAAGAAAACAATCTCTAAAGCCCCACGCCCTCCTTCTGGGTCAGATATACCTGCTTTTCCACATATCTGAGAAACCCTCCGGCAACCCCCGCTCTCTTCCACAGATCGCGCTTTTGCAGATCCCTTCTGACCTCCTCGGCCACCTGATAGCGTGCCTCCGGTTTCTCCTCGATACAACGCCTGATGATCCGCTCTAATCCGGCAGATAAAAGCGGATCATAGTGGGCGATAGACAGCGCCGTATAGGGCGGTTTGCCCGGATCCGCCCCGGTCACCAGGTAGTAGAGGATCTTGCCAAAGGCATAGAGGTCGCTGCGCTCATCTGCCCTGGGAATCTGTCCCTTCTCGGGCCACTGCTCCGGAGCCGCATAGCCCGCTGTAGCAGCCATCCGCCCCGCCCGCCTCTCACCGTAGCTTTTTAGGGCCGCCCCGCCGAAATCTACCAGCCTTAACGTGCCATCCCGGCATACCATGATATTGTCAGGTTTCAAATCTCTATAAATAACAGGCGGTTTTCTTGTATGCAGATAGCACAGCACATCCAGAAGTGCATCCGCCCACATACAGCCCAGGACTTCCTCCACTCTGCCCCGGCTCTCTACATAACGTTGCAGACTCATCCCCTCTATGTACTCCATCGCCAGATACCAGTCATCCTCATATAAAAGCTCATAGACCACCGGCAGCATGGGGTGACGCAGATCCCGAAGGAAGGCCGCCTCCCG
>CAZUZZ010000358.1:0-2039 GCA_964625055.1 uncultured Bacteroides sp.
TTGACAGAAGTGTCACTTTTCCTGCATGGACGGAAATCTCGCCGGTTTTGGTCTTGAAAACCTCACCTTCCACCCCTACGATGTCACCCACGTCATATTTCTTAAAGTCGGCATAGGGCTCCTCGCCAATGCTGTCTCTCGCCACATAGACCTGTACGTCGCCCTGAAGGTCCTGCACATTGCAGAAGGACGCCTTACCCATAACGCGCTTGCTCATCACACGACCCGCGATAGACACCTGTTTCCCCTCCAGCGTCTCAAAGCCGTCTTTGATCTCCTGACTATGATGGGTCACATCATATTTCGTGATCTGAAAAGGATCCTTCCCCGCCTCCTGCAAAGCCGCAAGCTTCTGCCTTCTGACCTTTAAAAGCTGGTTGATATCCTGCTCCTGCTGTGTATTCTGCTGTCTTTGCTCTTCTGCCATCCTGTTATCCTTTCTCCTATAACCGGGCGTCACTCACACTTAATTTGATCTCTGGATCTCCAGCACCTTGTACTGAATGACACCTGCCTGCGTCTCCACTTCCACAGTATCGCCCACCTTGCTGCCGATCAGCGCCTTGCCCACGGGAGACTCGTTAGAGATCTTTCCCTTTAAGCTGTTCGCCTCGGTGGAGCCAACGATCTTGTACTCCAGTTCTTCCTTCATCTCCACATCCAATATTCTAACCTGACAACCGATATTGATCTTGTCAAGATCCACCTCATCCTCTACCACGACCTCGGCGTTTTTGAGGATCTTCTCCAGCTCCTCAATCCTCGCCTCAATGTCGCGCTGTTCGTCTTTGGCCGCATCATACTCCGCATTCTCGGAGAGGTCGCCCTGCTCTCTGGCTTCCTTGATCTTCTGCGCCACTTCCTGCCGCTTCACGACCTTCAGTTCATGCAGCTCCTGCTCATATTTCTGCAGTCCCTCATACGTTAAAATATTTTTCTTCTCTTGATGCATGGTAATTCTCCCTTTCCCTAATATATATTACTATCGCAGTGCATACTCGAAAAACCTTCGGTTTTCATTGCTGTCGCGTACATTTTTTTATCATAACTACTTTTTACGACAGTGTCAAGGTATTTGAGCGGTGAAACATAAAGAATCTCACCGCCTTTGCGTCCACAGGCAAGCGCCTTTGTCCGGTCAGAACACAGATCTATATAGACGATCCGCTCCTTATGCCGCATCCGCGGATGTCTGACCGAAGGGCAATAATCCAATATAACGCCGCCGCATTTTTCCATGCCGCACTGAAGCCCCTCCTCCCCCTGTGTATAGGGTATCATTCTCGGCGCCAATCCATACTCGTAACCATAGGCATCCAGACAGTCTGCCGTCTCCTCCCAGATATCTACGCCCTCCACTTCCTCATAAAAAAACGACAGGCGGTTGATCCTGGAAAGATAAGGCCATAGAAGTCTTGCCGTCATTTCCATCTGCCACGCCGTCTCCTCCGATCCGCCCAGCAGCACCACCGCCTCCCCCTGTTCATAGAGATGATCGGCTGCATATCTCGCAAGCAGGACGCTCATCAGATTTTCCAAAGTCTCCCTGCGGGGCTCCCACCGCTCTCTGTACTTTTCTGACACATATGTCACTACCTGTGGATGTAAAAAGGCATCCGCCATCCCCGCCGTCCTCTGCAGCGCCTCATCCATCGCTGCCGACAAAACCTCCGGCGTCCACGGCTTCTTCTGATAATAAAAGGACGGAACCGGACATTCCGCCAGCAGAAAACCCTCCTCGGAGTTCTCCCCGGTCAAAGCCCGTCCCTGTAATGCCGTCTTCTGCCACCAGTGTCTCTTCAGGGCGTCGTTTTTATACATTCCCTCCGGTGCCGGATAAAAATAAAGAATGCTCTGTGCCTCCATCCCGCCGCACTCCATCCTTGTCTCTCATTCTGAGACAGTATATGCCGGCCCTCTCACAGGGATTCCACCAACCTTTCGATCTCCGCAAAGTGTTCTGCCAGGTTGATGCTCTGCCTGAGTCTGGCGGAACCGGGCATACCCGCCGTGTACCAGGAGAAATGCTTGCGCATCTC
>CAZUZZ010000359.1:0-2036 GCA_964625055.1 uncultured Bacteroides sp.
AGAGATTAAACCGCATTCCACAATCATGCAGGGCAGGATATTTTTTATCCACAAGCGCCTGCACTCTGTCCGCATTGTCCACAATATCCAGAAACACCCGGGAAAAGCTGTCCTTTGTCCGTGTTCTGGTGGTACTTGTCGCCCGGCACACCACATGATATCCCTGCTGCGGCAGAATAACTATGCCGGAGATCTCCTGCAAAAGCTCTAAGAGCAGCCGGAAATCCTCATTTAACTCGCCCTCGGGAAAAGAGTGTCCCGAAAAGACCTCCCGGCGAAACAGCTTGGTACAAAAGGAACAGTCTCCCCGATGCAATAAAAGCTCCCGGATAAAATTCTCCGCGTCACAAAAGAATTCTTTTTCCGGCGGCAGACAGACATCCGGCAGTCGATTTCCCGCCTCATCCACCTCATCCCGAGAGATCTGTACCACAGAATGCTCTCCCGCTTCGAGGACGCGCAGCATCTCCTCATAAACATAAGGCTCTATATAGTCGTCGCTGTCCACAAAACCAAAAAACTCTCCGGATGCCAGCTTCAATCCCATATTGCGCGCAGAGGAAGCCCCGCCGTTTTTTTTATGATACGTCCGAATCCGTGCATCCTTTGCCGCCAGCTGCTCACAGAGCTCGTCCGTCCCGTCCGTGGAGCCGTCGTCAATCAGAAGGATCTCCAGATGCCGGTAGGTCTGTGCACAGATAGAGGTGACACACCGCTCCAGGCAGGCTATGGAATTGTACACAGGCACAATGACGCTGATTTTTTTCATATCTGTTTCCATTACAATCCTTATTCCGATGCCGTTTTTCGTTGTGATTCCGCCTGCCGCTCCATGTCCGCAAGCGACGCTCCGGGCCAAATCACGGGCGCAATACTCAGCGGTCCTTCCTGCTCCGGCTCTATCTTTCCCTGCCGCAGTTTTTCTACAAACCGCAAAAGCGCCGCGGCAGCATGATCCGCGTTCCACATATCGCGTATGGTCTCGTAAGCGGTACGTCCCATGCCCCGCCTTTCCTCCCAATGTTCGAAAAGATCCAGCACCAGAGCCTCCATTCGGTCATATTTTCCCTTTTCATAGAGCAGACCGTTTTCGCCGTGTCGGATCAGGAAAGGAGCGGCGCCCACTCTGGCGTCCACTACCTCCACACAGCCGCTGTTCATCCCCTCATTGACCACGGCGCCCCACCCCTCCAGCTGATTGCTGGTAAAAAGATGAATGTGGCATTTTTCCATCACATCCCGCACCTTTTCCGGCGGTGTATATCCATAAAAGACAAAGGAATCCTGCAGGTCTTCCCGCTCCACTTCCTGCCGGATCTCCGGCTCCATCTCGCCGCCGCCCAGCATATGGATGCGGAAAGCATATCCTTTCTCTTGTAATGTTTTCGCAAGCCGCACCACATATTCCGGGTGCTTTAAGGGGATGAACCGCCCCGCCCAGACGATCTGAAGAGGTCCCTGTGCCGGCTTCATAGCTGCAAACGCCTCCTCACTGTAGGTTCGCAGTTCGGTAAAATATCCCCAGCAAAAAAGTTTATTCGGATAGGCGCCGATCAGTCGAAAATCCGATGCCGTATAGGCTCCCGCACAGAGCATACAGACATTCTGTCCGCGATATCGGATATGTTCCCTGTACTTTGCCACAAGCCCCCTCGGGGAGACCGCCTTCCACTGCCCCTCCCGATAAAGCCGCTCGCTCACCCGCAGGGTCGTTTTCCCGGACTTAAGCCTTGGCATCACAATGTCCTCCCGGCCCGTCCAGCCAAAGAGTACCACATCGCTCTCCATGATCCTTTTCAGGCACTCGTATTCGTCCTCATAAAGACACATGACATACGGTATCTCATTTATATCAACGCTCCACCCCATCTCCCGGCGTTCCTGTTCCATGGGCATGGTCTGGATAAATGCAAAGTCCTTTCCCAGCCTCCGATAGAGCGCCTCGCAAAAAGGAATCTGATGATGATTGATATAGTTGGAAACGAAAGTAAAGGTCATTCCATCATCTCCCGGTAAATATGCATCAGGCGATAATA
>CAZUZZ010000360.1:0-2036 GCA_964625055.1 uncultured Bacteroides sp.
TACGGGAAGCGACTGCGAGGGTGCGGGCGAGATGTTCCAGGTGACCACGATGGATCTGAAAAATCTTCCCATGACAGAGGAAGGGGAAGTGGACTTTTCCCAAGATTTCTTCGGAAAGCCCACCAATCTGACCGTGAGCGGACAGCTGAATGTGGAAGCGTACGCTTTTGCGTTTAAGAACGTATATACGTTTGGTCCCACCTTCCGGGCGGAAAATTCCAATACGACCAGGCACGCGGCGGAGTTCTGGATGATCGAGCCGGAGATGGCGTTTGCCGATCTGACAGATGATATGATGGTGGCGGAGGCGATGTTAAAGCACGTGATCCGCTATGTGCTGGAAAATGCGCCGGAGGAGATGAACTTCTTTAACCAGTTTGTGGATAAAGGACTGATCGAGCGCTTAAACCACGTGCTGAACTCTGACTTTGCCCATGTGACCTACACGGATGCCATCGAGATCTTAAAGAAGCACAATGATGACTTTGAATATAAAGTGGAATGGGGCTGCGATCTGCAGACCGAGCACGAGAGATTCCTGACCGAGCAGGAGTTCAAACGCCCTGTATTTGTGACGGATTATCCCAAGGAGATCAAGGCTTTCTACATGAAGCTGAATGAGGACGGCAAAACGGTGGCGGCGATGGATTGCCTGGTGCCCGGGATCGGTGAGATCATCGGTGGCAGCCAGAGAGAGGATGACCTGGCGCTTTTAGAGAAGAGGATGGATGAGCTGGGTCTGAATAAAGAGGATTATCAGTTCTATCTGGATCTCAGAAAATACGGCTCTGCCAGACACGCAGGATTCGGGCTTGGTTTTGAGCGGTGCGTGATGTACCTGACCGGTATGAGCAATATCCGCGATGTGATCCCCTTCCCGAGAACGGTGAACAACTGTGAACTGTAACCACAAGTGAACTGATGGAGAACAGGCGGCCCTGGCGGCTGAAACGGAAATGAAGAGAAAGATCAAGAGACGGCTGTATGTTATCATAACACTCATATTGTGTCTTTCCGTGGTAGATCCGATATCGGCTACCACTATTTCCGATCTTCAAAAAGATATCAAAAAAAATCAATCCCAGCTTGACAATGCCAACAAGCAGATCTCGGCGGCACAGGACGCTCAGGAAGGTGTGGGCGAGGAGATCGAGGAGATGGATGCGGAGCTGGTGAGCCTGATCACGGACATCAATCTCATTGAGGAAGCCATTACGCAGAAAGAGGAAGAGATCGCCGAGACACAGGTTGCCTACGATGCGGCGGTGGCGGAGAAGGATGAGCAGTATGCCTCCATGAAGATCCGGATCCAGTTTATGTACGAGAAGGGAGAAACCTCCTATCTGCATATGTTTTTCGGCGCCGGTAACATGGGTGACATGGTCAATAAGGCAAAGTATGTGGAGGAGCTTTACGACTACGACAGAAAGCTGCTGGCGGAGTATGAGGAAACCGTACAGCGGGTACAGGAGCTGCAGGATACGCTGGAGGAAGATAAGTCGGAGCTTGAGACCTCCCACATAGAATTGCAGGAGGGACAGGCATACATGGAAGAAATGCTTGCCAAAAAGCGTGAGGAGTACGAGAATTATAGCGTGATGCTCACCAAGGCAAAGCAGGAGGCCGCGAATTATACGGCGAAGATCAAGCAGGAGACGGCGCAGATTAAAAAGCTGGAGGAGGAAGAGCGCAAGCGCAGGGAAGAAGAGGAGCGAAAGCGCAAAGAGGAGGAAGAAAGGCGCAGGAAGGAACAGGAGGCTCTGGCGGCGCAGGACGGCGATGATGGCGATGAAGATTCAAACGAATCTTCCAAGAAGAAGGAGGAGACCCCGAAACCGACTGCTTCCGGAAGCGGCAAGGGAGCGGATATTGCGAACTATGCCTGCAAGTTTATCGGGAATCCTTATGTGGCGGGTGGCACCAGCCTGACCAACGGCGCGGATTGTTCCGGATTTGTGATGTCGGTCTATCAGCATTTCGGCATCTCTTTACCCAGAAGTTCCTATTCTCAATCTACGGTAGGCAAGGGCGTGTCT
>CAZUZZ010000361.1:0-2029 GCA_964625055.1 uncultured Bacteroides sp.
AAAACCTGCTTAAACTCCGGACTGTAGAAAAGCCTGACAGCCTCCTCCCAGTTACTTCTGGCCAGATTCGTAAAATGAAAGAGATTCCTGATCTCTCCCAGACTGGAGCTGATCTCATTCTGCAGCACGTTCACCTGAAAAGGCAGGTAATATTCCCCTCTGTTAGAGATGATATAAAAGAAGCCGTTTACCTCTTCTCCGGCCTCCATTCCCGCCGCGTCAAACCGGTAACTGATCTCGTCCTCACTGCCCGCAAACTGACTGGTGACACACTCCATGCGCAGATCCGAAGCCGTCACATGGCCTTCCGTCACCAATCCCTCCGGCCCGTACACGAAAAAAGACCCCTCGCAGGCCGTTTCTGCCTGAAGGGACAGCGCAACTCGCGGACAGGAGAAATCCAGAGAACCGTCCTCAACATGAAATTTACCGTCTAATATCTCGTCTGCTACCATAGGTATAGTATACCGTTAATATACTTCTTTTTAAAGTAAAATTTACAAAAAAACAGGAAAAGAACTTTCCGTCTTTCCCGGCATACCATATTAGGAAGAGAACCTTATGAGGTATAATGTATTTTATGGAAGAGCCTATTTTAAAATCCACACAGGCCGAAGATACGGCAGTGGGTAAGCTGCAGATCAATGTCACCGCGAACGTGGGGCTGATTCCCATAGACAATGCTTCCATCACCATCTCCTTCACCGGAGAGCCGGACTCCACGGTGGAGACACTGCGGACCGATTCCTCGGGCCAGACCGATACGGTGAACCTGAAGACGCCGCCCCTGCAGTACAGCCTGACCCCGGATTCTCCCATGCCCTACTCGGAATATACCGTCTCGGTTACCGCCCCCGGCTACGAGCCTGTCATCGTCTCCGGCGTAGAGGTACTGCCGGACGTAACCGCCATCCAGAATATTGAAATGACACCCACAGAAATGACGCAGGAGGATGAGGATATCATCTCCATCCCCGACCACACCCTTTACGGCGATTATCCGCCCAAGATTCCCGAGGACGAGATCAAGCCCATGGACGAATCCGGCGAGATCGTCTTAAGCCGCGTGGTGATTCCCGAATACATTATCGTGCACGACGGCGTTCCCTCCGATAGCACCGCCGCCAACTACTATGTCCGCTACCGCGACTATATCAAGAATGTAGTATCCTCTGAGATATACGCTACCTGGCCTGAAAACGCTATCTACGCAAACACCCTAGCGATCATGTCCTTTACCTTGAATCGGGTTTACACGGAATGGTATCGGAACCAGGGCTATAACTTTACGATCACCTCCTCCACGGCCTACGACCAGAAATGGATCTACGGACGTAATATCTACTCTAACATTGACAGACTGGTGGACTCCATCTTTGCCAACTACCTCTCCCGCCCCGGTGTGCGCCAGCCCATTTTCACCTCCTACTGCGACGGCCGGAATGTGACCTGCAACGGCTTAAGCCAGTGGGGCTCCAAGTACCTGGGAGACGAAGGATACACGCCGATCCAGATTCTCCGCTACTACTACGGCAGCGATATGTATATCAACACCGCTGTGGCAGTCTCCGGCGTTCCCTCCTCCTGGCCCGGCTACAACCTGAACATCGGCGCTTCCGGAGATAAAGTCCTGCAGATCCAGCAGCAATTAAATCGTATCTCCCAGAACTATCCCGCCATCCCCAGGATCACTGCCGACGGCATCTACGGCTCTCGCACCGCCGAGGCCGTGAGAGTGTTCCAGCGGGTATTCAACCTTCCCCAATCCGGGATCGTGGACTATCCCACCTGGTATAAGATCTCTGAGATCTTCGTGGGAGTCAGCAGACTTTCCGAGCCGGGATAAAAAAATAGAGTCGTTCTGCCTTTCCTGCAGAACGACTCTTTTCTTCGTTTTTCAATCTCTTAACCCCAGCAGATGTATCACAGTCAGGGAATTCGCCGGCGCCGTATATGCAAATGTCTGCCCGATCCCCATCTTACTCTCCTGCGGTACGACCTCCATCTTGCCCAAAGCGTTCATAGCCTT
>CAZUZZ010000362.1:0-1989 GCA_964625055.1 uncultured Bacteroides sp.
AACCAAGTACCATGCCCAACACCCAATAGAAAAAAATCTGTCTGAACTGGATGCTGAAATAATACCAGAGATAAATGGCCTCACGCCGCAGAACTCCCAATTCCCTGTTACCTCCCAATTTCTAAATCTCCTGCTTTCTTTTGGAATACCCGGCAATCCCTTTTGCCAGATAATGCCCAATGCATACAAACAAGGCCATAACTGACAAATAATCCTTGAAAAATAAGGGCAGTGGCTCCCCAAAATCGTAGAATACAAACTGGGTTCTTAAGAACATATACTCTGTAAATCCTCTTACAAGAAAGGCATAGGCCCCGTAACCCGCAACAAGGGCCGCTGCTATACGCAGCAGCCATGTTCTCCACAATGAGCCTTCCTTAATATGTATAACTCTCCGAGCCATTCCAAGAACCATATTCCAATGGAGTCCAAGATGCAGGCTCATCAACACAAATCCCCAATAAGAGGCGAGCAAATGTATAAGACGCGCAGAAGCAGTCCCTGAAGAGAAACGAATAAAATGGAATGTATGCTTTGCCATCAGAATCCCACTGACCGACAATGCAATCATAATTATGACTAACAATAGGTTGATTACCGTGCTCAATATCCGTATGGGCAGATAAGATCCTCTAAAAAGATTTTTGTACCAGTGCCGGTTGAGGGTTTGATGTACGATAAACAAGAGGAACATTACTATGCCCAGCCACTCATGAACAGCTTCCCCAACCAGCGAATAAGCCATCAATATAGGAAGCACTATAGTCATGGCAATGTCTGCTGCCATTCTGATATTTCTTTTCGCTGACATAGTTTTTCCTTTTCTTATTCCAAAATCCCGGAGTTACTAATCCATTCTTCTACTTCTGTCCGTGCGCTTCCTGCGTCAGCCCCTCTCACGGAAAGTCCATCCAAAAGCCGTGCACCCGGACAAAGGGATGCAATATCACTTTCGCTCCGTCCCAAACGGCTTCCTTCATGGGTACAAAGAGGCAGTATGGTTTTCCCTGAAAAATCATATTCCTCTAAGAAAGTAAATACCGGCTGCGGAAGCGTTCCCCACCAGTTCGGGTAAATCAAAATGACTGTATCATACGCATCCATATTTTCCACATGGGAAGAAAGTTCCGGACGCGCATCATTATTCTGCTCTGTTTTTGCCTGATCGGTTGTTCCACGGTATTCTGCCGGATATTTCTCCACCGTTTCAATAAAGAACAAGTCCCCGTCTGTCACCTTCTGAGCCATTTCTGCGAGCAATTGCGCATTGCCGGAAACATTACTCCCATCCATATTTACACTGGCAGAGGTAACTGCATCAATATTTTCATCAAAATTCATATTCCCCACCCGTGAAAAATAGGCAATCAATATATTACTTTCTGCTTCCTCCGTCCCGACTGTTTCCACAACTTCTGCCATATCTTCCGTTGCTTCTGCTTCAGTGCCTGTTTCCGGTTCCTTCACTACAGGCTCGCTAACAGAATCCACAATACTATCCGCGGAATGATCTTCTATCTGCTCTGTGGCATCCTGTCTGCTATCTGACTGTCCACTGTTATTCCCGCACGCTGTTACCCCAAATACCAAAACAAAGACAAGCATAACAGCAGCTATTCTTTTTGTTGAAGGCTTTTTCCCCATCTGCATACACATCCTCTCTATTTATAACAATAGAAAGTCCGCAGAGCGCACTTTCTGCTGAACATAAACTAACCTATTCGTATGCAGAATAAGCTTATTTCTCCATCTTATCCGCTGCCTCATTTACACAGCGCAGTGCGTTCAGACTTCGCGGATATCCGATAAAAGGCAGGCATTGGGATATGATCTTGATCAGAAACGCCTTGTCATTTCCAATCCTCATATTTGCCGCCGCATGACTGGTAAGCTGCGGCTCGCAGCCTCCCTGCGCCGCCAGATAACAAAATGTGATCATTTCCCTCTGTTTATGATCCAGACCGGTACGGGTATAGTAATCGCCAAAGC
>CAZUZZ010000363.1:0-1970 GCA_964625055.1 uncultured Bacteroides sp.
CATTCTGATGATGCCTTTGGCTAAGCAGACGGCGGAGATGGGACTTGCGAACTGGGTTGGCGTTATCCTGCTGTATGTGGTGTTTTACATGCCTATGAATATTATGTTATACTCAGGTTACCTTACCAATATCCCGATGGCGCTGGAAGAAGCGGCGAGAGTGGACGGCGCTTCCACATGGCGGACTTATTGGCAGATCATTTTCCCGATCATGCGTCCGATGCACGCGACAGTCGCAGTTATCACGGCGCTGGCAGTATGGAATGATGTGATGACGCCTTTGATCATAATGGCAGGTTCCGCAGAGAATACACTGCCGCTCGCACAGTTGAACTTCCAGTCACAGTTTGGAACCAACTATAATCTGGCGTTTGCATCCTATCTGTTGTCGCTGATTCCGATCTTGATCTTCTACTTGATTTGTCAGAAACAGATATTGAACGGTGTTGTGAACGGAGCAGTTAAGTAACAATGTGAGAAGTAAAAAGGGGATAGTATATAGAAAGGAACAGAATAGGTGTAAGCTATGGCAGTTGGATATCAGCAGGAAGATCGGATTTTTGCACTGGATACAAAACACACGTCTTACCGGATGAAAGTGGATGATTATGGTTTTTTACTGCATCTGTACTATGGGGGACGTGTATACGGAAATATGGACCATCTGCTCACCTATTATGACAGAGGATTTTCAGGGAATCCGTCGGATGTGGGAAACGACAGAACCTACTCGATGGATGCCCTGCCTCAGGAATATCCGGTCATGGGCGTGGGGGATTTTAGAAACAGCGCCCTGATCATCCATAACGCAGATGGATCTGATTGCTGTGATCTGCGCTATGTCGGTCATGAGATAAAAAAAGAAAAGTATGGACTGCCGGGATTACCGGCAGTCTATGCTGACTCTGGGGAGGCACAGACACTGGAGATCCATCTGGAAGACAGGGTAAGCCATGTGCGTGTGACGCTTCTGTACGGTGTGCTGGAGGAAGCGGATATCATTACAAGAAGCGCCACGATTGAGAATCAGGGGAACCCGACTGTGGTTGTCGAGAAGGCGGCTTCTGCCTGCCTTGACTTTTTGACGGGCGATTATGAGATGCTCAGCTTCTATGGTAGACATACTATGGAACGCAATCTGCAGAGGGAAAAGATCGGGCACGGAAATCATGCCTTCGGCAGCCGCAGAGGCGCTTCCAGCCACCAATATAATCCGGCAGTGATTCTCGCTCAGGAAAATACCACGGAGGATGCGGGGTGCTGTTACGGTCTGGTGTTTGTCTACAGCGGCAATTTCCTCTGCGAGGCGGAGAAAGACCAGTATGACCAGACCAGAGTTTTGATGGGGCTGCAGAGCGACCTGTTCCATTATCCGCTGCAGCAGGGAGAGCGGCTTGTAGTTCCTGAAACGATCCTTTCCTATTCAGACGAAGGATTGGGAGCACTGTCTGCCAGATTCCACCGCTGTATCGGTGAGCATCTGTGCAGGGGAAAATACAGAGACGGCAAACGTCCGGTTCTGTTAAACAGTTGGGAGGCGGCCTACTTTGCATTCGACGGGAATTCCATTCTAAAGCTGGCAGAGAGTGCAGCGGAACTCGGTATTGACATGATCGTCATGGATGACGGCTGGTTTGGCAAACGAGACGATGATAACAGCGGTCTGGGAGACTGGCAGGTCAATGAAAAAAAGCTGGGATGTACCTTGAGAGAGTTGACTGAAAAAGTCAATGCAATGGGGGTGCAGTTCGGTATCTGGATAGAGCCGGAGATGGTGTCGGAGGACAGTGATTTGTACAGAGAACATCCGGACTGGGCGTTACAGATTCCCGGCAGAAAGCCTGTCCGGAGCCGGAATCAGCTGGTGCTTGACTTCTCCAGAGCGGAGGTGCGGGATCATATTTTCAGGCAGATCTGTGATATACTTGATCAGGGAAAGATCGAGTATATCAAGTGGGATATGAACAGCA
>CAZUZZ010000364.1:0-1970 GCA_964625055.1 uncultured Bacteroides sp.
GACATATGGATGTGGGCCTTTTCACAGATCGCCACCTGTTCGGAACCATGCATACCTTTGGCACAGTCATGTAAAAGTCCCGCAATCATGGCATTTTCCACATCTTCCTCATGTGCCATAGCCAGACAGGAGGCCGTGTAGGCCACACCAAGGGTATGAATATAGCGTCCGGAGGACAATTCTTTTTCCATCGCCTGGCGAAGCTTTTCCGTTTCTGTTAGATTACGTTTTGGACTCATGCGCGTATCCTTTCTTTCTGGCATCACGATTCTTCATAGAGATGGCGCTTTTGAATATAGGAAGCCACTGCTTCCGGCACCATTTTCTGAATGGATTTCCCTTCCCTGATGCATCTTCTGATCTGGGTGGAGGAAAGCTCCATTCCCTCCATCTTAAGCATGGCAATGGAGGCGTGATATTTTTCCTGTAAATACTGTATCTGTCCGGCGAGTTCCTTGCGCAGTGAGGTTTCCGTTTCCTCGCCCCGCACAGCTGCCAGAACCGTACAATATCGAAAGATCAAGTCGGGATTTTTCCAGTGCTCCATGTCATACAAGCTGTCGGCTCCCAAAATGAAATAATAAGCGGCATCAGGATTTGCAGTTCTCAGTTTTTGCAGAGTTTCATAAGTATAGGTGTTTTTTCCCTGCGCCGCATCCGCCGCCTCGATATCAGACAATTCAAAATAGGGCTTCCCTGCGATGGCTGCGGTTGTCATCTCACAACGGGTTTCTACCGGCAGCACGGCCTGCAGATCTTTCATATAGGGGACGCCGCTTGGAATAAACAATACTTTTTCCAGCAGAAACTGCTCTCTCGCTCTTTCGGCAATGGCCAGATGCCCATTGTGAATGGGATTAAAGGTGCCGCCCATGATACCGATCCGTTTCATCTGCTCACTCCTTTAAGCCTTTGGCAGGACAATCTTAGGATTCTTTTTATCAGGCTTATAGAGAATGATCTTTTTGCCGATCACCTGTACCACCTGAGAATGGGTACGCTCTGCCACTGCCTGCGCGATCTCACGTGGATCATCCGCACAGTTTTTTAAAACGGCGATCTTAAGAAGTTCTCTGGTATTGAAAGCGTCGCCTACGGATTCGGTAAACTCCGGGGTCAGACTGGACTTTCCCACTTGAAAGATAGGATCCAGACTGTTTGCCAGACTTTTTAAGTAGGCGCGTTGTTTGCTGGTCAGTTCCATAAAATATCTCCTTATTTGTAGTAGTCAAAGGAAAGTCCGTACATCCTGACGGTACTGCCCTCCTCGATGCCAAGGGCCTCAAGCTGTTCCAGAATGCCCTGTTTGCGCATAAAGTCCTGAAAGAACTTAAAGCCTTTCTCAGACTCTAAATTGGTGTAAGAGAGCATTTTCTCAATGCGGGGACCTTCCACCACATACTCGTCAGCCTCCTCATCGTAAACCACCGTGAAGGGCTCCTTCTCAATGTCAAAATGATACTCCGGGAAAAACTCCTGTTCAAAGACAAGGGGCTTGTCTCCCAGCTTCTCCAGCTCATTATTGATGGCATACAAAAGCTCCCGAACGCCTTTGCCGCTGATCGCAGATATGGCGTAGACAGGAATCCCCTGGGGCTCAAATTCCGCCCGAATTGCCTCGACGGGATCTTTGTCCCCTTCGTAGATCATATCGATTTTATTTGCCGCGATGATCTGGGGGCGGCTTGCAAGAGTCTGGTCGTAGGCTGCCAGTTCCTTATTGATGGCATAGATATCCTGTATGGGATCACGCCCCTCGGTGGAAGCGGCGTCCACAATATGCACGATCAGTCTGGTGCGCTCGATGTGGCGCAGAAACTCATGTCCAAGACCGACACCCTCTGAGGCGCCCTCGATAAGGCCCGGAATGTCGGCAATCACGAAGCCCTTAGCATCCTCTAAATCCACCACGCCCAGGTTGGGATTTAAGGTGGTAAAGTGATAGTTGGCGATCTTGGGTCTTGCGTTTG
>CAZUZZ010000365.1:0-1963 GCA_964625055.1 uncultured Bacteroides sp.
TGGTTGCCCACAACAGATTTTGAGTCTGCCTCGTCTGCCATTCCGACACACCAGCTCATATTGTATAGTTATGATAAGATATGAACCATCACAACCAAATCATATCTTATCATAACCGCAAAGCATTGGCAAGGTCTTTATCAAAAATCGCTTCCCAATTTAACTGCTAGAGCTCCAACTTTTCATACACCTCAAAGCCATCCAGCGTTGCAAAGTAATCTCTGGGGGTCTCAGCGCGTCTGATCAACTGCACACTGCCGTCCTCCTTTAAGAGAAGCTCTGCTGACTTCAATTTACCATTGTAATTATATCCCATGGCATATCCATGCGCTCCCGTGTCATGGATCACCAGATAATCTCCCTTTTCAATCTCCGGAAGCATTCTGTCAATGGCAAACTTATCATTATTTTCACACAGAGAACCTGTCACGTCATACTTATGATCGCAGGCAGCTTCTTCCTTTCCCAACACCGTGATATGATGATAAGCCCCGTACATGGCAGGCCGCATCAGATTGACAGCACAGGCGTCTACACCGATATACTCTTTATGCGTATGTTTCTCGTGGATCGCCTTCGTCACCAACGCACCATAAGGCCCTGTCATAAAGCGGCCCATCTCCGTATAAATCGCCGTCTCTCCCATCCCGGCAGGCACCAGTACCTCGTCGAATACCCGATGCACGCCCTCGCCGATGGCTCTGATATCATTGGCTGCCTGATCCGGCTGATAGGCGATTCCCACGCCGCCGGAGAGATTGATAAACTCAATCTGCACGCCTGTTTTCTCTTTGACCTGAACCGCCACCTCAAAGAGCTGTTTCGCAAGCTGAGGATAATACTCGTTTGTCACTGTATTGCTGGCCAAAAAGGCGTGCAGGCCGAAATGCTTTACGCCCTTCTCCTTCAGGATCCGATAGCCCTCAAACAGCTGCTCCGGTGTAAATCCGTACTTGGAATCTCCCGGATTATCCATGATGCCGTTGCTCATCTGAAACACACCGCCGGGATTGTAGCGACAGCTCATCGTTTCCGGCAGCTTCCCTAAAATCTTTTCCACATACTCAATATGCGTGATATCGTCTAAATTGATGATGCCGCCCACCTTCGCGCAGTAGGCATACTCCTCCGCCGGCGTATCATTCGAGGAAAACATGATATCCTCCCCATTGATCCCCAGCGCATTGCTCAGCATCAGCTCTGTGAGTGACGAGCAGTCGCAGCCTGCACCGTACTCATGCAGGATCTGAATCAGAAACGGATTGGGACATGCCTTCACCGCAAAATATTCTTTGAAGCCCTTGTTCCAGGAAAAAGCCTCTTGCACTGCCCTGGCGTTCTCCCGCAGTCCTTTCTCATCGTAGATATGGAATGGTGTTGGATAGGTTTTTACAATCTCCTCTATCTGCTCCTTTGTTACAAATGGCAACTTGCTCATGATACACTTTCTCCTCTCGTACTGTTCTCTATTTGCCAGTCAATCGGTGCCACACCGTTTTTCTCCAGAAAATCATTACACTGACTGAAATGTCTGCATCCAAAAAATCCACGGTAGGCGGAAAGCGGACTCGGATGGGGCGCCTTTAAAATCAAATGCTTTGGGTTGGTGAGCATCGGGATCTTACTCTGCGCGGGCCGTCCCCACAGAAGATACACGATCGGCCGATCCTGTTCATTCACCGCCCGAATGACCGCATCTGTAAACTCCTCCCAGCCCTTCCCCTGATGGGAATTGGCCTGATGCGCCCGCACGGTCAGCACCGTGTTCAACAGAAGCACTCCCTGATCCGCCCATTTTTGCAGATACCCGTTATCCGGAATATAGCAGCCCAGATCATCCTGCAGCTCCTTATAGATATTTTGCAAAGACGGCGGTATTTCCTTCTGATCCGGCAGCACCGAAAAGCTCATGCCGTGGGCCTGATGCTCGTTGTGGTAGGGATCCTGCCCCAAAAGCAATACC
>CAZUZZ010000366.1:0-1962 GCA_964625055.1 uncultured Bacteroides sp.
TGGATTCCCACAGCGGATAGTGGTAGCGGCTGATGCTCATAAAGTGTGACTTTTTGGCCCAGAGGAAGAGCAGGTAACCGGACAGATTGCCAAGTGTCAGACTGATAATGAGTGTGCCTGTGGTAAAGACTAACCCTTCTCCTGAGAGCATTTTGACAAGCTGTCTGCCGGAAAGACCAATGGCTTGCAGGATGCCAAGCTCCTTTTTTCTGGTGACAATGCTGGTGATCATTGTATTGATCAGGTTGATAAAGCTGATCACAGCAATCAGTGCCAGAAGTAGATAGACCGGATAGACGGTAAGGCTCACCATGGAGCGTCCGATCCGCATTTCCACATCCATGGAAAAGAGGGTAAAATACTCGTTTTCTGCTACAATGTCCGTCAGCGCTTCCTTTACGTTGTCATACTGCGCATCTTTTACATACAAATAGATATTCGTGGTCGGATCGTAAATAAGTCCCAGTTCGTTCCATGTGTCCTCCGTCATGATCAGAAGAGGAAAGGTGGCGTCTACACTTGTCAAGGCCGTAAGCGTTACCGTGAGGGGAATTTCCCTGTCGCCGTCATGTAGTGTCAGCGGAAAAACATCGCCAATGGAAAGGCCGTACTGCTCAAAGGAGTAAACGTGTGTACAGATTACCTCGTGGTTAGCGGTCATGCGATCATAGTCTATGGTGCCCTGCTCCAGACCGGCATTTAGCTCTGAGATATCATCTCTCGTAAAGTAGGAGAGCGGCAGACGGTTTTCATAGTCCTCATACATAACGGAATCGATTTCTGTGGAGGAGAGGATTTTTCCATGATCGCGCTCTATGGATTCCACGCCTTCTATGGAAGCTAACTGCGCAAGAAAGGCGTCGTTAAAATAATCTTCCTGCACCAGGCTGTCCAGATTGTTTTCCGGATATTCCGAGTCATGCCGGGAATAGTCCAGGGAGATGCGGAAATCTCCTTTCGCAATATTGCGTCTTGCCATATCCTCCGCGCTGACGCTGCTCAAAACGGCAGATACGCAGATGAAGAGCACGCAGCTCAAACCCATGGTGAGGATGGTGACGGCGGTGCGTCTCCCATTACGTGTCAGATTGGCAAAAGTCAGAGTAGTTACTTTTACCTGCTGGTGCCCTTTTCGACTCTTCCTGCTCGTTGAGTTTTCCTGATACCGGATAGCTTCCACCGGAGAAATCCGCTTTGCCATGCGGATGGGTTTCAGCAGGGAAAGACAGACGGTGAGGGCCACCGCTGCAGCCACGGTAAACAGCGCGGGCAGCGAAAACATATGAATCTGTCCCAAGAGAGCATCCGCCATATCGCGGGAAGTGGAAATCAGGGCGGAAGCATAGTAGGCGTGTATGACCAGCGGGAAGAGAAGGCGGGGCAGAAGAAACCCGACCAAAAGTCCCGCCGGAATCGCAAAGGCGGATACGACGGCACCCTGGCAGATAAACAATCCGGCGATCTGGCGTCCGGAGGCTCCGAGCGCTCTCAGCTTTCCAATCTCCTGTATGTCCGTGATCACACCTACATAGTAAATACTGTAGATCACCAGAGCGGAAAAGAGGATCACGACCAGACAGATAAAGCCTGCGATCATCATGATCTCTGTGCCCGGATCCGTCATCGTGATGAGGTATTGTTTGTTGAGGATTATATTTTCTTCATTTAGTCCGACATCGGCAGCTACAGCGTTTATCCGCTCCTCCATTTCGTTGTATGTGAGGTCTTCCTCGCCATAGACGCGCAGATAGACCGAAAGTTCAGGTTGATAAAGGCCGTCTTCTTCGTATTGGGAAAGAAGGGTTTTTGAGACGTGGGCGGACCACATTATGCGGCTGTCGTCTAACCCTTCGGCAATCTCCACATCGGGAAACAGGCCGCTGATGGTAAACTCTTTGGTTTGAATTTCCCCCTTGCCGTTTACCCGGAAGGAGAGTGTTACTTTTCCGCCGATAATCGGTT
>CAZUZZ010000367.1:0-1941 GCA_964625055.1 uncultured Bacteroides sp.
AAGATATTGCTGTCAAAGGAGGTCATCATGCTCTTTTCCTCCCGCTCTCTCTTGAGCGCCAGCTTCACCATGTCATCCAGCATTTCGGCATAAGGCTTCCCAAGCGCCTCCCAGAGATAGAAAGCAAGCGAACCCGGGATCGGGTTGATCTCATTGACATACACCTGATCCGTATCCTTATCAATCATAAAGTCAATTCTGGACACACCGTTACAGCCAAGCGCCTGAAAGGTCTTAACCGCCATCTGGCGAATCTCTTCCCGCTTTTCGGCTGTAAGGTTCGCCGGCAGTTCTCTCTTCGCTGTCCGCATTCCCTCAGAACCACTCTTACTTCCCGCCACATATTTATCCTCATAACTAAGGATCTCATCGCTGGAGATCGGCTCCTCACACTCGGAAGCGCTTGCCTCCTCGCAGTCTCCCAAAACTGCACAGTTGATCTCCCGCAGATTCATGATCGCACGTTCTATTAACACCTTCGGACCAAAGGTAAAGGCATACTCTAATGCCTCTCGCAGCTCTTCTTTATCTTTTGCCACCTTAATGCCCACACTGGAACCCAGATTTACAGGCTTTACGATGACAGGATAAGATATCTTTGCCTCCACCTTCGCATAAGCAGCTTCCTCGTCCTTCTGGTATTCCCCTGCAAGCAGAGTCACACAGTCGAGGACAGGAATATCGTTGTCCTTGAGCACGGTTTTCATCACATACTTATCCATGGTCACCGCTGATGCCATCACATCACAGCCCACGAAAGGAATATTGTAGTGGCGCAGAAATCCCTGCAAAGAACCGTCCTCCACATTGGCCCCATGCACCACCGGGAAAGCCACGTCGATCTGTGCCACCTCTGAGCTGCCGAACTTCTTCTCAGGATATTGGATCAGCTTTACACCGTTCTGTTCACTCATCAGAAATACACGCGTACTCTTTTTTAGTAGTTCGGGGATATTTCTGTAGTTGGCAATATCCGCAATCAGCTCTCCCGTATAGAGCTCGTTCTCCTTCGTGATGTAAATGGGAATCGGCTCGTACTTCTCTTTATCGAAAGCGTTATACGCCTGTAAGCCGGAGATGACAGACACCTCATGCTCCACACTCTTACCACCAAAGAATACACCGACACGAATTTTCATAGCTGTTTCATTCCTTCCTAATTTCATTATATAGCCGTGCATTTCGCAAAATCGCATTTACGGCTCTATGCTTACGCATAGTTATCCGGCAGATCGTTCTCGATCAGAATGACCTTCTGCCGCTCATTGGGAATCGCATTCACCATCTGAAAGGCCTCCTGCAATGTGTCCACCAGAATCATTTTACCCTGCGGGAAGCCAGCCTCTAAAAGCCCATCCTGAATGGGCTTTGTCTGTTCTTTCCCCACCAGTACAGCATAGTCACACTTATCCGCAGCATAAACGCCTACCTCTTTATTTTCATCATACTGCTTTTCTCCCAACTCCACCATACCCGGCGTCATCAGGATCCGCAGTTCCTTAAACATAGCCAAGGTATCGAGCGCCGCCTCAAAACCATTCTTATTTGAGTTATAGGCGTCATCCAGTATAATGCGGTCGCCCTGCCTGATGAGCTGCAATCTATGAGGCACACTCTCTAACTGCTTCACAGGATAGATCAGCTTCTCCATAGGGATTCCCAGTGTATGGGCCACGGCGATGGCACCGGCAATATTCTGTACATTGTGGCTCCCCACCAACTTCGTATGAAAGTCATGTACCACATTGTTCTCATCCTTCATCTTAAAGGAAGAGCCCCGGGCCGACACCTCGATATCGTACGCCCGAAATGCCACATTCTCTTCTGTCGTACCGTAGCTTACCACGGATTTTTCTATTTTATGCCCCCTAATATAACTATTATCGTAGTTTAAAAAAACTTTCCCTGTCTCCGGCACCGCATCCGCCAACTCAAACTTGG
>CAZUZZ010000368.1:0-1930 GCA_964625055.1 uncultured Bacteroides sp.
GGGGTTCGAATCCCCCAATCAACTCTCTGAACTAATTTAGTGAACCACGGGGGATTCGAACCCCCGACAACCTGATTAAAAGTCAGGTGCTCTACCGACTGAGCTAGTGGTCCATAAACTGGGCTAGCTGGATTTGAACCAGCGAATGCAGGAGTCAAAGTCCTGTGCCTTACCGCTTGGCGATAGCCCATTAATCCAAACTGAGTCCCATGTTTGTAATACAGGGTGGATAGAGGGACTCGAACCCTCGGCCTCCAGAGCCACAATCTGGCGCGCTAGCCAACTGCGCCATACCCACCATAAAACGTGCTCGAAGGGATTCGAACCCCCGACCCACGGCTTAGAAGGCCGTTGCTCTATCCAGCTGAGCTACGGACACATCCTGCAAAACAATTCGCTTTGCGAGAGCGGGTGATGGGAATCGAACCCACGTATCCAGCTTGGAAGGCTGGTGTTCTACCATTGAACTACACCCGCATAGGTATTATGAATGCGTCGGGGTGACAGGATTCGAACCTGCGGCCTCCTGGTCCCAAACCAGGCGCTCTAGCCAAGCTGAGCCACACCCCGCAAGGATCCTGCGCCAAATTCTCACAACGCATTTCTCATTATATAATACGGTTTTTTGTCTGTCAACCGCTTTCTCTTATTTTTTCATCTCATTATGACACATAATTCAAGGTGTAATGTGCCTCGCCCTCTCTGTCTATCTCCATAATGATATAACTGGGCTTGCGATTCTCCTGTCTGGGATAGCTGATACTGCCCGGATTGATCAGGGTTATATCATTCCCGATATCGATCACCGGTCTGTGGGAGTGCCCGCACATCACGATATCTACCTCTCTGGCTCTTGCCTCATCCTTGATCGTCTCCGTGTTCATGGCAATATAATAATGATGTCCGTGTGTCACCCAGACTTTATACTGGCCGATCATAAACTCCTGCTCTTTGGGAAGGGCAGAAAAAAAATCATTATTTCCCTGCACCATCACCACCGGACAGCCCGCCGCCTCGCTGATGATATGCTCGCTTCCCTCCACATCACCGCAGTGTATCATCATATCATAAGGCCCTGTCTTTTCCAGAACAGTAAGCAGATTATCATTGTGACGATGGCTGTCACTCACGATCAACACTTTCATAACAATTATCCAAGCATCCTTTTCTTTAGTTCCGCTTTCATCAGCTCCAGTGCCCTGCTCCTGTGGCTGATCTGATTTTTCTCTTCATCCGTCAGCTCCGCCGCCGTGCGCCCGTACTCCGGCAGATAAAAGATCGGATCGTATCCGAAGCCATTGTTGCCCTTCAGCTCATAACCGATCCTGCCCTCCACGGTCCCTTCGGTGGTGACTACCTCGCCATCCGGAAAGACTGCCGCAATGGCACAGACGAATCTGGCGCTCCGCTCTTGTTCCGGCACATCCTTCATCCGTCTGAGCAGATCGGCGCTCTTCTCGGAAAAAGGAGTCTCCTCCCCGAGATATCTGGCAGAATAGATACCCGGCTCCCCGTTCAGACAGTCGATCACCAACCCGGAATCGTCTGCCAGCACCACACATTCCCGCACTTCTTTCTCCCCGGCAAGAGCGTCTGCCACTGTCTGCGCCTTAATCACCGCATTCTCTGTAAAGGTTGCACCGTTTTCCTCGATCTCCGGATCGATCCCGGCCTCCTTCATGGAGACCACGTCCCACTTCATATCCTCCAAGATGGCACGTATCTCCCGCATTTTCCCCTGATTTCCCGTTGCAAATATAATCCGCTGCATTTCTTTTGTACTCCAATTTCCATCACTGTTCGTATGCTTTTTCAACCGCGCTGTAGATTCCTTCCGCGATCCGCTTGATATAATCTTCACGCTGCAGTAATATGGCTTCCTGACTGTTCGTAAGATACCCTACCCGGATAGCCGCCGCCGGCACCGTGG
>CAZUZZ010000369.1:0-1890 GCA_964625055.1 uncultured Bacteroides sp.
ATGCGCCTACAAAGAAGATTCCTTACTTTGACTTTGAGGTTCCTACAGAGCTTCCCGGCGTAGACACCAATATCCTTGATCCTCGGAATACATATGCAGATGCTTCTGAGTGGGAGACCAAGGCAAAGGATCTGGCAGGCAGATTCGTTAAGAACTTTGCAAAATATGAGGGCAATGATGCCGGTAAGGCACTGGTTGCAGCTGGTCCTCAGTTATAATTAAAAAACAGCATGAACCTGGAGCGACGGACGATATGTCCGTCGCTTTTTTAAATATTTTCACTGCATTGTCATCTGAGATATGATACAATATCATTAATACAATACTATTGAAAATGGTCAGAGACACTTAAAAACATAGGAGGAAATTATGTATCATTGTCAGATTTGTTTTTATATGATCACTGGGCAGAATGAACTGTTCGCCACATTGAAGCAGATCTCGCCGCTTCCCCATTTTACGCATGAATACCTGCAGAGTGCCGAAGTAGATGCGGTGTATACAGACAGAGCGGATGTGATTCTGGCGGATGTGCGGCAGATGAATGTAGAAGAGACGCTTGCGTTTCTGCTTTCTCATAAGCGGAAGGAGGCAGAACTGATTTTGCTTGCGGATAAAGAGCAGAGGGAACTTTTGACGGCAAAAGAAGAGCCGGATATCACGGATATCTGGGTGATGCCCTTATCGGAAACAGAGCTGCGGTTCCATTTGATCCGCTGGCAGAAGACCTACAAGATGGGTAAGGATTTCTGGCAGACACAGACTTATCTTGATGCGGCAATCAACAGTGTTCCTCATCTGATCTGGTATAAGGATAACAAGGGCGCTCACGTGAAAGTGAATGAGGCGTTCTGTAAGGCGGTCAACAAGACAATGGAACAGATCGAGGGACGCGGACACTATTATATTTGGGATATCGATCCGGAGGAGTATGCCAAAGGCGAATTTATCTGCATGGAATCAGAATACGAGGTGATGGAGAAAAGGAAAACCTGCATTTTCGATGAGAATGTAAAGATCGGAGACAGTATGCGGCAGCTGAAAACCTACAAGACGCCGTTATTCGATCTGGATGGCAGTGTTATGGGAACCACAGGTATTGCCATAGATGTGACACAGGAACGTCTGTACCATCAAATGATGATCAAAAATGCGAATACGGATTTCCTTACAGGGCTGTATAACAGACGGTATTTGTATGAGTATATGGAGAAAGCGCCAGAAGGAAATATGACTGTGTTCTGCATTGATCTTGACCATTTTAAGAGTATCAATGACATTTATGGACACCAGGAGGGGGATCGGGCGCTGGTTCTCACAGCAACGACACTTCGCGCAAACATAAAGATAGAGGATGGTCTGATCGTGCGTACTGGCGGCGATGAGTTCCAGGTGGTGATGTTTGGGACGCATACGCTTGAGGAAGTGGAGGAAATGAGGCTGACCCTAAAGGCACGTCTCGATGCAGAATATGTGAAGGATGAACATTTAAAGAAAATATCCGCGAGCGTGGGGGCAGCATACTCTCAGACGGGAGAGGAAACATATGATCAGCTGGTCGGAGAGGCGGATGCGATGATGTACCGGGAGAAGGAGAAAAACAGATAAGCTGACAAACGGGAGGAAGAAGCGATGAAGAAGAAAATAGGTTATAAAGTATATTCCGCTTTGGGTATACTTGCTGTTTTGTATGTTATGACTGTAGTTTTAAGCGGAATGGCATTGGATGTGATTCGAGAATATAACAATAATCTTGGAAATGTCTATATGAAGCTGGAAAAGGAGATTGGAGATACCTCATCTGCTTATCAGCAGGTGCAGTTGTATGCGAATCTGATTTATCTGAAAAAGGATGCCGAACAGAGAGGGATACTGACAGAACAGCTTCGG
>CAZUZZ010000370.1:0-1862 GCA_964625055.1 uncultured Bacteroides sp.
TGAAAACAATCTCCGTGTAAAAACACGAAAGAGACAAAAAAACAGCCAGCCATAATTTCCCTTTTCTTTTCTTCTTTTGTATACTCATAATGTCTTGTCACCGCAAACGATTTAACTTGCGTTCTCCTTTTATATTGCTATTATACATACCCCTTGCATCATCCTTGCATCATTTTTGCATCATTTTTGCATCATTTTCCTTTTCGGTGTCAGTTCATAAATGTGTTGGCAGCTGCATGGATATCTCATACACTTCAAATCAAATTTACACCGGCAGACTATTTTCGACACAAAGCGCCCCATAGCCTACCCGCGCATCCGGATACCTTGCCACGCCCCGGATCGGCTTCGCGCCCTTCCTCAAATATGCCTTCACCTTCTCCCCATACAGATAAGGATCATTCCCCATCACGATTCCCCACTGCATCAACAGGGCAGCCGCCCCCGTCACAAAGGGCGTGGCAAAGGAAGTGCCGGTGACCGGCTCATAGCCGCCGTTTCTGTTGGGAGCTGTCACGCCCACACCGGGTGCCACCAGATCCGGCTTCACATAGGTATCTGAGGTACGGCTGTTGACCTGTTCCTCGTACAGATACCCTCTGCCTGAAAAATCCGCATAGGCCTCGTACACAGGATCATAAGCCCCCACCGTGACCACCTTAGCCGCCGTGGAGGGAATCGTGAGTGTCACATCCGGCGTGGTCCTGACAAAACGGGTGTCGGCGCTGCGCACCGTGGCGGAGGGCAGATAAAAAGTATAATTCCCTGTGACGATCCGCAAGGGACGAAGCCGGAACGTCCACACGCCCTGATCCAGATATCTGTTGCCCACCGCGGGCAGGAAATCAAAATACAACTCCTGTCCCGTCATGTAAGGCGCCGGTTCCCCGTTGTAGAGCAGAATCTGCGTCTGCTGCAGCCGATAGATCTGTTTACCGGGACGGTCAGTATCCACCTGAAAAGCTTCCCCGGAGGGCGACACAAGTGTCACCAGATAGCGGTCGGTATACTCCTTCCACAGCTGTACGTTGAGCCCTGTTTCATAGGCTCCCACAGTCATTTCCACCATCACATCCTGACCGGTGACATTCCCGTCAGTTTCATTATTCAAAGAAGCGGTTTGAAGAATACTGCCGCCCACATGGCCTCCTGATGCCCCCTCGTTTCCACTGCCCACACAGATCACATTCCGGCCGATCTCCGACACATTATCAATAAACCGCTCCAACAGAGAGGTGCCGTTATGAGCGCCGTAGGTATTTCCAAAGCTCAGATTGATCGCCACGGGCATACCAAACTCGCGCGCTTTGTTGACCGTATAAGTCAGCGCCCGCATAAGTTCCGTAGTTCTGGGAAAAGAGTCGGCTCTCGGCGTCCCCAGCCGCACGATCAAAAGCTCGCTCTCTCTGGCAACGCCCGCATAAGCCGCGCCGCGCTCTCCGCCATTTCCCGCAGCGATCCCGGCTACCGCTGTCCCGTGGCCGCTGGTGTCGATGCTGGGCACGATCTGCTCCGCCGCCTGCCTGCTGCCCGCCGCAAGAGCCTCATTGATCTCCTCCCGGGTAAATTCTCTGTCTAAAACCTGATCCCACAGCCAAAGGATCCGGGTGCTGCCGTCCGGCTTTCGAAAATCCTGATTCCAATAACTGATCCCGGAATCTATGACGGCTACCAGAACGCCTCTTCCTGTGAGCGTTTCTGACAGCCGGCTCCCCGGTGCAAAGCAGGAGGCCGTATTGCCCGCCGCATCAGAAAAAAAGAGTCGTTTGGGCTTTTCCACATACTCGATCTGCTCCACGTCGGGCAGCCGCTCCATCTCCGATTCCGGCACGGTCAAAATAGCGTACCCCGCAATCAATTCC
>CAZUZZ010000371.1:0-1858 GCA_964625055.1 uncultured Bacteroides sp.
CCTTCTTCCCATGCCGGATAAAATACCAGTCGTCGGGCACCCGGTCCGCCTTCGGACACTTAATCCCCATGACCTCGATCTCCAGCCAGACACCCGGAATCATACCCTTTTCCCGTATGTAATCCATGACCTCCTCCAGGCCGTTCGGGAAACGCTCTTTAGAAGGGAGCCACTCTCCCACATAATCCCACCAGGGACCTGCGGCGTACCAGCCCGCGTCCACGCAGAAATACTCACAGCCAGCCTCAGCCGCCTTATCGATCAAGGGCAGTTCCTTCTCCGTAGTCGGATCTCCGAAGAGGCAGTTCATATAATCGTTAAAAATAACGGCAAGTTTCTCATTGTCCGCATTGGGTCTGCGGATGACACGGCGATACCGGGTCAGTTCTCCCATCGCCTCGTCGAAGCTTCCCAACAGAGAACCCACCGCCACGGGAACGCTCTCAAAACTCTCCCCCGGCAGGAGATTTTTCCACCAGTGAGACTGATGTTCCGTGGGACCGCTCAGTTTTAGGTATAGATGCCCGTCCTGATCTGCGATCTCCCAATACCAGGAGCCATTGTGCTCGATCTGCCAATACAGAGAGCTGCCCGCCTCAGCATTGTATAGATAGCCCATGGGAATATACTCTTTGGTAGACCAGTTGCCTGCATTGTTTACACCGATGGTCTTAGAAGTTCTGCGGATCTCCTCAGGCTGCGTGCTGCTCATTCCCAGCTCGTCCAGCCGGTATTTATTCCAGTGCAGTTCCTTCTGCCAACCGTTGTGGGGAATCCAAAGCTCCAGCTTCTCCTCGGGAAGCCTGATTCCCTCCTTCTCAATGCCCGTGATGGCAAAGGACGAGACATACTCGATCCCCAGCGCTTCCCCGCCGCCATTGTAGAGGGTCGTCCAGGCACGCACCACGGCAATACCATCATAAAACTGATAATGACTGGTAACCGCAAGGCCGGTCTCCGGATCCTCCATGACCACCTCCAGCTTTCTGCCAAGCGCATTCCTGTTATCCCGAAACTCCTTAAGTTTGAGCCGATGTCCCGGCGCCGTGCGCACATATTTGGTGCCATGCCGCTCTCCCGGTCTGTCTATGCCGGACACCTGCACTTCCGCCACATTAAAGGGGGCTATTCCACCCCATTCCGAAATATCCGCCGCAGAAAAAGGCGCGGCAGAAAAATGGAGGAGCTTGATCTCCTGCTCCTCCGTCACCTCAAATAACATGAGGATTCCATTTTCCTTAATCTCAATTCTTCTCATCAATATACCTTCAGCTCTTCCTCGCCGTTCAGGACACGCAGACCGCCCTGTACAAGTGCCATCAGCTCGTCCTCACCGGGATAAATGGTCATAGGTGCGATCCACCCTGCCTTCTCCTGCAGGCCGCCGGTCACAACCTTGTCGTAAGCGATACCGCCGGTCACCAGGATCTGATCCACCTTACCCTGCAGAACACAGGCCATGGAACCGATATCCTTGGCTACCTGGGTAATGAAAGCCTCCCTGATCTCCTCGGCCTTCTTGTCCCCGCCCTGCACCATCTTCTCTACATCACGCATATCGTTAGTGCCGCAGTAAGCGTTGAAGCCGCCGCCGCCCACAAACTTCTTATAAACCTCTTTCTCCGTATACTTCCCGGAAAAGCACATTTTTATGAGTGCGCCGCTGGGTACTGCTCCCGCTCTCTCAGGAGAGAAAGCACCGTCGCCGTCCAATGCGTTAAACACATCTACCACACGGCCCTGCTTATGCGCGCCCACAGATACGCCGCCGCCCATATGCACCACGATCAGATTCATGGAGTCGTAAGCCTTCCCCGTCTCCTTCGCATAGCGCTTCGCCACCGCCTTCTGGTTCAAT
>CAZUZZ010000372.1:0-1854 GCA_964625055.1 uncultured Bacteroides sp.
ATGGCGGCTGTGGTAGCGCTGATCATTGTTCCGGTTATTATTGTATATTGCTTCCTGCAGAAGTACATCATCAAGGGCATGACCGCAGGAGCTGTCAAGGGTTAAAGCGGGAATAGACATTTTACGGAAAATTGGATATGATAGAACAGTGACATAATATGAGGGGATCAGTATGTACACAGTGGCAATTATCGATGATGAACCGTTGATCGTGGAGGGACTGTCCAGAACGATGGCATGGGAAAAATGGAATTGTCAGGTGACGGGCACCGCTTGCGACGGTAAGGAAGGTATGGAGCTAATCCGCGAAAAGAGGCCGGATATTGTGATCACGGATATCAATATGCCCAAGCTTGACGGCCTTAAGATGATTGCAGGTTTAAGGTCGGAGTTCCCGGATATGCAGCTCATTATTCTGACAGGGTACCGGGAATTTGAATATGCGAGACAGGCCATTGAGCTCGGTGTGTCAAGATTTCTCTTAAAACCTTCCAAGATGAATGAACTGGAGGAGGCGATGGAGACTGTGACGGGGCGGTTGGAACAAAGGGGTATGCCCGTGACAGTGTCTGCGCCGGACGATATGCCGCCGGAGGGGGAACCTCCGGCAGACGCAGAGGATGCGGAATACAATGAAGCCAACAGCTTCATTGTGAAGAATGCACTGGAGTATATCAGGGAGAATTCCCGGGAGAAGCTGCGGCTGGCTGATGTGGCAGATCAGGTTTATGTCAGTCAGTGGCACTTGTCGAAGCTTTTAAACAAACATACGGGAAAAACTTTTTCTGATCTCTTAAACGGCGCCCGCATGGAGCGGTCAAAGGAGCTGCTAAAGGATCCGTCCCTCAGAATCTGCGATGTGGCAGAGATGGTGGGATTTCAGGATCTGGCACATTTTTCGCGCGTTTTTAAAAAGATGGAAGGTATGTCTGCGGGCGAATACCGGAATACTCATTGCGGAACAGAAGAAGGAAAATAGAAGGAGGCTATAATTATGAGAGTTTATTGTGCGGCGGATTATTATCATGCAAGCAGAGTGGCGGCGAACATTATATCGGCGCAGGTGATCATGAAGCCTGACTGTGTGCTGGGACTGGCTACCGGTTCTACGCCAATCGGTACCTATGAGCAGCTGATCCGGTGGTATGAGAAAGGGGATCTGGATTTCTCTGAGGTGCACAGCATCAACCTGGACGAATACAGAGGCATTTCACCGGATAATGAGCAGAGCTACCGCTACTTTATGAACAGTCATCTCTTTGATTCGATCAATATTGATAAGAAGAATACCTTCGTGCCGGATGGCATGGAGCAGGATAAAGAGAAGGCGTGCAGAGACTATGATGAGATCATTCGCGCTCACGGCGGCGTGGATCTGCAGATTCTGGGACTGGGCCATAACGGGCATATCGGCTTCAATGAGCCGGGCAGCGCCTTCGGCAAGGAAACTTACTGTGTAGAGCTTTCTGAGAGCACCAGAACAGCCAATGCCCGGTTTTTTGCGTCCATAGACGAGGTGCCGAAGGAAGCCTATACCATGGGAATCAAATCCATCATGCAGGCGAAAAAGATCGTGGTGATCGTCAGCGGAGAGAGCAAAAAGGAAATCGTAAAGAGAGCGTTCCTGGGGCCGATCACGCCGGAAGTGCCGGCATCCGTATTACAGCTTCACAATGATGTGATCCTGGTGGGAGACGAGGCGGCGCTTGCAGACTACTATGAGGCTGTACGCTGAGATCGACACAGGGAGTTGGGAAAGGAGTAAGGCGGTATGCAGAGGATCAGAGGGATGCTCTATACAGAGCAAATGCAGTTTCGTGCCGGAGAGATAAAAATAACAGATGATATTATTGA
>CAZUZZ010000373.1:0-1835 GCA_964625055.1 uncultured Bacteroides sp.
AGATAAAAAAAGAACCGTCCCCAGAGCTCATACGTCCCCAAAAACAGTCCTTCCAAGTGCACCGCCAGGGGCTCGAACCCTGGACACCCTGATTAAGAGTCAGGTGCTCTACCAACTGAGCTAGCGGTGCAGATTCCTTTGTGAAAATGAAAAGCCAAAATAGCGGAGAATACGAAGTATTCTCTTGGTTGAGTGCCTGTCACTCAACCGACGCAAGAGTTATTATAGTATAATGCTTTCTGTAATGCAAGCATTTTTTTAAGAAATTTTAAGAATATTTCAAATTCTTTTACAATTTGCATTTGATGAGCCAAAATGGTACATTATTCAGAGATTGAAAAGCTGTTTTTGAGTAAGGAGAGGTAATATGATCTTTGAAAGTCACGCGCATTATGACGATGAGGCATTTGATGAGGGCAGGGAGGCGCTGCTTTCGTCCTTTGCAGAGCACGGAATCGGTACGGTGATCAATATAGGAGCCAGTATGTCAGGGAGCGAGGCGACAGTGAAGCTGGCGGAGCAGTATTCCTTTTTTTATGGAGCGGTAGGCGTGCATCCCAGCGAGGTGGAGGAGCTCGATGAGGAAAGCTATGAAAGGCTGCGGACGCTTTGCGGCCATGAGAAGATCGTGGCGGTGGGGGAGACAGGATTGGATTATCATTATCCGGAACCTGCGGTGGCTCTGCAGAAAGAATGGTTTGCCAGACAGCTTACGCTGGCCAGAGAGGTGAAACTACCTGTGATCATTCATTCCAGAGAGGCAGCGAAGGACACGCTGGATATCATGCAGGCGCTTCATGCAGGAGAGATTGGCGGCGTGGTACATTGCTTCTCTTATGCGAAGGAGATGGCGAGAGAGTATCTGAATATGGACTATTATTTCGGGATCGGCGGCGTGATCACCTTCAAAAATGCAAAAAAGCTCAAGGAAGCCGTGGAGTATATTCCGATAGATAAGATTCTTCTGGAGACGGACAGTCCGTATCTTTCGCCGGAGCCGCATCGGGGTGAGAGAAACTCTTCTCTGAATCTTCCCTATGTGGCAAAGGAGATCGCGGCGATCAAAGGACTTTCCTATGAGGAAGTGGTGGAACGCACAGAGGAGAATGGGAAAAGATTGTTTGGGCTGTAAAAAACAGGAGACGAGCCCATTTTCCTTTATAATACAACGGAGAATTTTATGGCTAATTTAGGAAATTATACAAATACCTCGGAAATACTCAGGAAATATCAGTTTCGTATGCAAAAGAAGTATGGGCAGAATTTTCTGATCGATGCGAATATTCTTCATAAGATCGTGGAGGCGGCGCAGATTACGAAAGAAGACTGTGTTTTGGAGATCGGCCCGGGAATCGGAACGATGACACAGTATCTTGCGGAGTCTGCCGGTCGGGTCATTGCCGTGGAAATTGATAAAGGGCTGATCCCGATTCTGGAGGAGACCCTTTCGCCTTATGATAACATCGTCCTTTTGTGTGCGGATATTTTAAAGGTGGATCTGTTTGCATTGGCAGAGGAAAACGGCGGCGGCCCTTTAAAGGTGGTGGCGAATCTTCCATATTATATCACGACCCCTATCATCATGGCTCTTTTTGAGAGCCGGATACCGTTAGAGAGCATCACTGTCATGGTGCAGAGTGAGGTGGCGGATCGGATGCAGACGGGTCCCGGAACAAAGGATTATGGTGCACTCTCGCTGGCGGTGCAGTATTACGCGAAGCCGGAGATCGTGGCCAGAGTGCCTGCGTCTTGTTTTACTCCCCGCCCGAATGTGGACAGTACCGTGGTGCGGCTGGTGAAGCATAAGGAGCCGCCGGTTGCTGTGGAGGATGAGG
>CAZUZZ010000374.1:0-1829 GCA_964625055.1 uncultured Bacteroides sp.
TTGCGCTCACGCTGTGGCTTTATGAAAAGACGGGGTCCGCCCTGCAGACGGCACTTCTGGCGATCTGCAGCTATGCGCCCTATGTGGTGATGAGTATTTTTGCGGGCGCGCTAAGCGACAGGTGGAATAAGAAAAAGGTGATGCTTGTCTGCGATACGCTGGCGGCCTGCAGTACGGTGCTCGTTTTGGCGCTGATACGGGCGGATCTGCTGCGGCCTGTTCATATCTATGCTTTGAACGTCATAAACGGGCTGATGAACACGGTGCAGCAGCCGGCGGGCGATGTGGCGATGACGATGATCACGCCTAAGAAATACTTTCAGAAAACCAGTGGGATGCGTTCGTTTTCCAACTCGCTTGTTACGATCTTAAATCCGATATTTGCGACGGCGTTGTTTTCTTTTGCGGGAATGAATCTGGTTATCTATGTGGATTTAACGACATTTATAATTGCATTTCTGGCGCTGCTGTTCGGGGTAAAAATGTCACTGTTGGCAGCAAAAAAGGAAGAGGAGAGAGAGACCTTTTTGTCTACCGTAAAAGCGGGACTTTCCTATCTGCGGGACAACGACCTGATTCTTGTACTCATTTTGTTTCTGGCGGGGGTTAACCTTGTGGCGTCCGCCTTTGATGCGGTGCTGCCGGCGTTGATATTACCCAGAGAAAACGGAGGGGAAGCGGTATTGGGTGTCGTCAGCTCCTGTGCGGGGATCGCGATGCTGGTGGGCAGTCTGATTGTGACGGTATTGCCTGCGCCGAAGAATCGGGTCCGGGTCATCTATCTGACCATGCTCTTTTCGCTGGGTACAGAGAATTTCCTGCTGGCTTTTACGCAGGAGCCGATTTTCTGGTGTGTAGGGCAGGTGATCGGCTGGGTGCTGGTACCGGTCATGAGCGCGAATCTGGACGTCATTTTGCGAACGACGATTCCGGTGGAAATGCAGGGGCGCGTGTATTCCTGCAGAAACACCTTGCAGTTTTTCACCATTCCCGTTGGCTTGTTTCTGGGCGGGTTTATGGTGGATCAGGTTTGCGAGCCGCTCATGGCTTCGGCGTATGCAGAGGGGATGCTTGCCCGGCTGTTTGGCAGCGGTAAGGGATCGGGTGCTGCTATGATGATTTTTTTGCTGGGCATTCTCGGCGTGGTGATCTGTCTGGGCTTTGGACGCATTCTGAGAAGATATAGATATACGGAAAGTCAGTAAAAGGAATATATCATATAAGGGCATGGCGTTTGTCATGCCCTTTTAAACGAAAGGACGAGACAGAAAGATGAAACATATCTTTTTTGTGGAAGATGATCTGAGTCTGATAAACGGACTTACCTATGCGATGCGGAAGGAAGGATATGAGATCACCGTAGCGCGTACAAGTCTGGAGGCGGATCGACTGTGGGAAAACGGGAAATATGATCTGGTAATTCTGGATGTATCGCTGCCTGACGGCTCCGGATTCGATTTTTGCAAAAAGATACGCGCTGTCTCCCGAGTGCCGATCATGTTTCTCACTGCCGCCGATGAGGAGACGGATATCATCATGGGACTTGATATCGGTGCCGATGATTATATCACAAAACCTTTCAAGCTGGCGATATTCTTGTCGAGGATCAACGCGCTGCTTCGCAGGAGCGATAATTTCAGCCAGCCGGATACCGAATTGTCTTCCAATGGGATTACGATACAGATGTTGAAGGGAGAGGGCTATAAGAACGGGGAGACGCTGGAATTGACATCCGGTGAATACAAGCTCTTATGTCTGTTTATGGAGAATCCGAACGTAGTGCTCTCCGCTGAACAGATTTTGGGCCGATTATGGGATTGTGAAGGAAA
>CAZUZZ010000375.1:0-1829 GCA_964625055.1 uncultured Bacteroides sp.
CAATAGAATCAGGAAGGGATATGGACAGAAACCAAGAGAAGAAGTCATTAATGTCTTTTATAAAGACAATCAAACATTATTAAGACGAATAGAAGAGTTTTACAATATATCAATACATGATGAGTTTATGAAAGAGTAAAAATTTTAAGGCAATCGTACTGTTAGGGTGCTGAGAAACAGGCTGCAGGAATACATTCAAAGTGCTCGTATGCAGAAAATGGAGCAGCGTCCGCAGGTGATCAGGACGAATGAGAGGACAGACATTAATTTCACGTTCAGCCTTCTGGATCAGCCGCTGGAGATCAGCCAGGTGAAGCTGCTGCGGGATTCGCTCAAAAAGGCGCTCCGCAGGGCAAGACCGGACATGAGGTTCCTGGAGGACGGGCTGCGGGAAACGGAAGGGCACACGACAGGATGGTTTGAGTTCATAAGCAATGGTATTGACGGGAAACTGTACAACATCATGTATTTCGTCCCGGTAAGCGGCAGACTGATGCAGGGGATATTTAACTGTCCCGTAAAGGATGCACAGAACTGGAAAACTGTCATTCTGCAGGTGATGGGATTGCAGGCGCCGTTCCCGCTGTGTTATAATAAACACAGATTCCAGCCTGTCCTGGAATTGAGAAAGCGTATCAGAGAGGAGAAAACGTTGGCAAAGGAACAAGACGGAACAGAAAAAGAAATGCAAAAGGTACAGAATGTGATCCCCATAAACACCAAAGCCAAAGATACCTTTTTCAAAAAGGTTTATGAGAATGAGGAGAGGCAGAGGGCTCTTGTATCCTTCCTGCTGGGGATCGATGCAGGGAAAGTGACAGTGGCAAACGTGCGTCCCGTACTGTTTGGGAACAAGGAAAATGATTTTTCATGCATGTGTGACGGGGTGTTTTATGTGCTGACAGAAGCACAGTCCTCCGCGTCGCCAAACATCTCATACAGGCTGCTGGAGTACGCTTTAGCGGGGCTGCGTGCCACGGTGGACAGCGAACAGCTCCTGTATGGGAGGAAACGTGTATATTTCCCGATACCGAAACTTTATGTGCTGCAGGTCGGACTGGAGACAAAGGCAGACCGTCTTCCGGAAAAGGTACAGTATGACATGCGCCTGAGCGAGTCCTATCTGTCTGTGGATGGAAAGTATGGGGAGAAGACACCGGAACCGGATCTGGATGCGACAGTCCATGTTTACGACTTCCGGATGACGCTGGATGAGGTATTGAGCTATATAGAGCAGGGAGGGCTGCCGGAGCGTTTCGGGACATATGACAACGACATGAGGAATTATGCGCTGGTAGCAAACGGGATAACCTATATGCAGAGGACAGGGAATGACACAAAATATACAGTGCCTGCAAATATCTCCACAGTGGCGGAGTACCTGCAGCTAGTGCTGGACAGGGGGATATTTGTGGATCTGTTGTCAGATAAGGAGGTGTGTGACATGACAATGGCGCAGTTTTCGAGGGATGATATCTTAATCTATCAGGGTCGCGAAGAAGGTCGTGAAGAAGGCCGTGAAGAAGGCCGCGAAGAGGGTCGTGAAGAAGGCCGTGAAGAGGGTCGCGAAGAAGGCCGTGAAGAAGGTATTAAGGCATTCATACTGGACAAAGTGGAAGACGGGGTGGCAGAAAGCATAATTATACAGAAACTCCGTAAACACTTTACGCTGGATGAGAAGACAGCGAGACAGTATTACAGGTCATATGGAAGATAAGGCACAGAAGTTTTTATATGGCACAAAAACAGGAGCATTCCGAGAAAATGGAGTGTTCCTGTTTTTGTTGTGGAACAGAGGGAGAGCTATGTGTGAATCGGGAACCCAAAAC
>CAZUZZ010000376.1:0-1825 GCA_964625055.1 uncultured Bacteroides sp.
ATATTTACGACAACTTATTTCATGTAGGGCTTTCGACCTATAAAATGGAATATACAAACTGTCTTATGTGAGCAAGCTCCCATCGTCATTTTGTATATTCCATTTTGCATGATTGAACTGTATATAACATTTTGACAGGTTTGGGCAACAAAGGACTATTTAACGATAGTCCTTTGTTTTGTATAATATAATCAGCGCAAAGGAAAAACAAGCGTCGCGATATTGGGGTATAGAAAAAGAGAAGGAGAGCGGGTATGAAAGAAGCGGTATTAAAAAAATTTGAAGAGATTTACGGAGCTGCGGATGGCGTCAAGGTATATTTCGCGCCGGGGCGCGTGAACATGATAGGCGAGCACACGGACTATAACGGTGGTCATGTATTTCCCTGCGCGCTGACGATCGGCACTTATGCGGCGGTGAAAAAGAGGGAAGACAGGAAGCTTAGGTTCTTTTCTATGAATTTTGAAAATCTTGGCGTGATCGAGAGCAGTCTGGATGATCTGACACCTTCCGAAGCGGCGGGCTGGACAAACTATCCGAAGGGTGTGATGTGGGCTTTTGCCGGGCGCGGCATGGAAATGGACTGCGGATTGGATATGGTGATAAACGGTAACATTCCGAACGGATCGGGATTGTCCTCTTCCGCTTCTCTGGAGGTGCTGACAGGATTTTGTCTGAAGGATCAGTATGGATTTGATGTGACGAATGTAGATCTGGCGAAGATCGGGCAGTATTCGGAAAATAACTTTAATGGTATGAACTGCGGTATCATGGATCAGTTCGCCTCTGCTATGGGGAAAAAGGATCACGCGATCTTTTTAGATACGGCGGATCTGTCTTATCAGTATGCGCCCCTTGTGTTGGATGGCGCTAAGATCATTGTGACCAACAGTAACGTAAAACACTCTCTTGTAAACTCTGAGTATAATGTGCGCAGAAGCGAGTGTGAAAAAGCACTGGAGGAGCTGCAGACTGTGGTGAAGATCGTGGGGCTCGGGGATCTGACGGAGGAAGCTTTTGAGGCGAATAAGTCCGCGATCAAGGATGAAGTGCGTGTAAAACGTGCGAAGCACGCTGTCTACGAGAATCAGAGAACGATTCGGGCAGTGGAAGCGCTGAAAGAGAATAACCTGAAATTATTCGGAGAGCTGATGAATGCCTCCCATGTTTCTCTGCGGGACGATTATCAGGTATCCTGTGACGAGATCGATGTGCTTGTGGAGGAGGCCTGGAAGGTAGAAGGTGTTATCGGTTCCAGAATTACAGGCGGCGGTTTTGGTGGCTGTACAGTCAGCATCGTGAAGAATGAGGCGGTAGAGAGCTTTCAGGAAAAAGTAGGTGCGGCGTATGAGGCGCGTGTCGGGAAAAAGGCGGATTTCTATGTGGTAGAGATCGGAGACGGTCCGCGTTGCCTGTAACTGATTGAAAATTAAAATTTTCAATCGCGAGATTTGTGCCTGCGCGTTGCTTGCCACAAACTCGGTTATCTGCTAAAGCAGCGCAGAAATGAGGGAAAATGATTCAGAATAATATTAAAAAACTGGTAGAGTATGGTCTGATCACAGGATTGATCGGTGAGGAAGATAAGATCTACACCACCAATCGTCTGCTGGAGCTTTTTCAGTTAGAGGAATTGGAAGAGGGCTGGGACGTTTCCATGTCTGTGGAGGAGCTTCCCACAGTTCTTGGGGAAATGATGGATTATGCTTATGATCAGGGGCTTATGACGGAGAACAGCATTGTTTACCGGGATCTTTTTGATACGAAGATCATGAGCCAGCTTGTGCCCAGGCCCGGCGAGGTGATCCGGACTTTTCAGGAGAAG
>CAZUZZ010000377.1:0-1821 GCA_964625055.1 uncultured Bacteroides sp.
GGCCATGTATGCGATCGGAAGCTACGCGACGCCGCAGATCCTGTCGGTGAATCCGGAGATGAATATCGATTCCTTCGTAATGCCGGCAAGCGACGATAAAAATGACAGGACACTGAACTCCGGAATCGACCTTGGCTTCTGCGTCACGGCAGACTGCAAAAACAAAGAGGCAGCCTATGAGGTGCTGGATTTTCTCTATGCGGATGAGAATATTCAGAAATATATCGACGACCAGAACGCGGTTCCCTGCAAAAAAGGAAACTTCAGGTTATCCTCCATGCTGGATGGTATGACGGAGTTTATCCAGAGCGGGAACATGACGGATTATCAGGATCATTACTACCCTTCCGAGATGTCGGTGGATGCTCTTTTACAGACGCTCCTCTTAGAGGAGGATGAAGAGGCGTTCCTCCAGACCTTCGATACGAACTGGCAGAGATATAACAGGGACATCATCCGTATGGTGCAGGAGTATGAAGCTGCCCACGGAAACGCAAACTAGGAAAGGGGTCAAGAGACTATGTCGAAACATGAAAATGAAAGAAAAAGAACATTTATGCTGATAACGATTCCGATTCTGGCATTGTTTATCTGCTTTAACACGATTCCGTTGATCCGTGGCGCTCTGTACAGCTTTACCAATTCCAGAGGCTTTGGAAGCTATGACTGGGTGGGACTGCGCAATTATATTGATCTGTTTTCGGACGCGCGTGTGGGCAAGTCCTATCTGTTTACAATCAAACTGGCGCTTGTGACCACGGTGGTGGTAAATGTACTCAGTCTGATCATGGCGCTTGGATTAAACAGTAAGATCAGAGCGAAGGGATTTTTCCGAGGAGCGTACTTTCTCCCCAACATCCTCGGTTCACTGGTCGTAGGTTACATTTTTAACTATTTCTTTACTTACATTATTCCGGCACTGGCGGATATGACGGGGATCCGGGCGCTTGGTTCCAGTATCTTGTCCAATCCCAGCAAAGCATGGATCGGCGTAATGATCGTGTGCGCATGGCAGGCAGTTGCCATGAATACCATCATCTATATTTCGGGCTTACAGACAGTGCCTGAGGATGTGTACGAGGCGGGCGGACTGGATGGCGCTACCGGGTGGAAGCAGTTTAAGCATCTGACCTTCCCGTTGATCATTCCGTTTTTCTCCATCAATATGGTGCTGTGTGTGAAAAACTTCCTGATGGTGTTCGATCAGATCGTCGCATTGACCAAGGGCGGTCCTGCGCAGAGCACAGAGTCCATCTCCTACCTGATCTACAATAATGGTATGGCGGGCGGACAGTTCGGCTTCCAGAGCGCCAACGCGGTTGTATTCTTTATCTTGATTGTAGTGTTCTCTGTTGCGCAGATGAAATTTTCCAGTTCAAAGGAGGAGCAGTTATGAAGAAAACATCGACAGTCGAAAAATCGAACAAATGGGTTATGGTGCTGCTCATTCTCGGTCTTTCCACGATCATCTTTCCGTTGTACATGACGGTTGTGATCGCCTTCAAGCAGCCCTCGGAGATGACGAACAGCATAAGCGGTATTCTGTCGCTGCCCAAGGTGTGGAGCCTGAACAATTTCAGGGAGGCGATGGAAGTGACGGATTTCTGGAATTCCCTGAAAAACAGCTTGCTGATTTCCGTATTGACAGTGGGACTTTCCGTCCTGCTCCATTCCCTGATGGGATATACGCTGGGAAGAAATAAATCCAGCAAGTTTTACAATTTTGTTTATCTCTTTATCGTAAGCGGTATGTTCGTGCCCTTTGCCATTCTGATGATGCCTTTGGCTAAGCAGACGGCGGAGATGGGACTTGCGAACTGG